>JBIOVR010000040.1:0-11857 GCA_044867875.1 Chitinophagaceae bacterium | reverse complement strand
TGATAAACCGAAGTATCTATTGTTTGCTCCACATTGAGCGAATCAATATTTAAGTTGAAGTCCTTAAAAGTTAAATATTTTAAAGCCTTTTTTTGTAAACTACCAGTAAATTCTCCAATAGAGATCTGAACCTTTTTATATGATATTATATCTCTGCCGGGTTCCTGGTCAATTAGAAGATCCCTGATCGAAAAATTCAATTTCTTAATATTGAATTCCCGCTCCCTGGCCCGGTTGTCAGTATGAAAAGAAGCATCGACCAGGTCAAATTCTTTAAGTACAAATGATTCAATAAATCGTTTATTGGTTTTTTTTACCTGTTCGGTTGTATCTTTTAAGGGGAAGAAAACAGGTATTTTATCTTCGATCCTGAATTCAACTTCTGGTTCAATTATTTCAATTTTATCAAGTTTAAGAATGCTAGACTTTATTAAAGTTGAAAGCTGAACATTTTTAAGGATCATTTTATGTGTCCTGAGCCGAAGCGAACTATTGATATACGGATAGTTGTTCAAAGAATTTTCCAACTGGTTCAACTCTACATTATGTACACTGACGTTGCCTGCAAAAAAATTCACACTTAGTTTTTCAAATTTTAATTCATAAACATCGGAGATAATATTTGAATTAAAACTTTTGGTCAGTGCATTTGTGAGGATCCGGTTTAAATTATAATATAAGAAAACTAATCCTGCGATCAGAAGGAGAAAAAAAACACCCGTTATTCTAAGTATGATCCTTTTTGTGCGGCCTTTTCTTTTTATTGGTTTAGTATCTTTCATCATTAACTGCCGTTATATATGTAAAAGGATCTTCAGAAATTTATTTTCACTCGATCTTTGGTAGTCGGATATTAGCTCCTCCCTGTTTTAATTGGAGTGCTTCCACTTTTCCTGCATCATTCCTGATAACAGTAAAAAAAGCATTTGGTACTTCGCGAATTGAGAAATTGCTGTTGTCAGAGAAGAACATTTGAAAACCAGCTTGACGATTCTCTTGTATACAAAGATCATTTCCGCAGAAAGAAATGGTAAGCGTATCTTTTTGTAAAAGAAAATCGCCCAGCAATTGCTGCATTGTATCTTTTGGAACAGTTACCACCTTTCTATAGGATGGCTTATAAAAACCTTTCCAGTCATAAACAATGGCTACACTGCTAAGCAACTCATTGATCACCGAAAAATTTTCACCATTGATCATGATCACAACTCCATTTCCTCCCTGCATACTTCCATAAGAGTTACAAAGAAATGCTTCGTTGCCCCCGTTATGATTAAAATATAATTGTCCTTCCTTTTTTTCAATAAATGCACCCAGCGCTGCATTGCTATCAATATAGGGCGTTAATCTTTTTTTCATCATTGCTTGTGATAAAACTTTTTTTGATTTTCCTTCCAGTGCCAACTGGCATTCGATAATATATTTTGCAAGATCAGTAGGGGTGGTCCATAAACCGGCAGCTGCCTGTTCCGGATACACATGATATTTCCCTGTTACCGGTTTACCATTTCCATAATAACCGGTTGCAAGATTTGATGTAGCCGTTGGCGGCTGTTGATAGCTGCTGTTTGTCATTCCTAATGGTTCCAAAACATTTTTTTGCATCCAGTCTGCATAGTTGCTACCGGTCACATTGGTTAGTATCAGTTGGCTGATCGTTGTACCGCCACCGGAGTATTTAAATTTTGTACCGGGTTCAAATAAAGAACGAACAGCTTTGGTATTTGCAGGCCGCTTGCCATCCAATATTTGTTGTAGTGTTGGTAACGTATCCGTTTTTTCATAGCCGGGAAAGCCATGAATATCTAATCCCGCTGTATGACTTAGCAGGTTATAAACAGATATTTTTTTATTCTTCGATAAACTATCATAAGGAAATTTCCAACTGGTAAGATAATTATTGATGTCTGCTTCCGGGTCCAGCTTTCCCATCTCCACTAATTTTAAAATACCCATGCTGTTAATACTTTTACTGATAGAAGCGGCCTGGAAACGGGTATCGGTTGTTACTTTTCTTTTTTCTTCCACATCAGCCCATCCATATCCCTTTGCCCATTCAATTTTATAATCACGGATCACGGCAATACTAAGTCCGGGTATCGCCAATTCTTTCATTCGTTTTTCAAGATTCAATTTTGGAATTGTGTCGCCAAAAATTACTGAAGGAGCTAATGAATTTTCAACTGCAGTGATTTTCTTCTGGATCGCCGGGTCAATAGTTTGACTTGAAACTGTGAGCGGTAATAAAAACAGGATGAGGAATTGTTTCATTTTAATGGTAATGTTTTGAATGGCTAAATTAGTTGAATTAGTACTGTTTTGCGCTGCTTTTAAAAAGGTCAAAATACCTTTTATATAAATGGTCGTTTCCCGGCAGCGATCCTGCCAATGCTTATCGTTTCTTTAAAAGAATTGCGACACAAAATACATTGCTGTATAAAACAAAATAAAAAATGGACCGGCACATAATGATTTTCTGCCGAACAGGAAAGTATGAAGCAGATGGAATTGATATCGAAAAGCAAAAAACACTTTTTTAAACCTGCACCTCGTTTGTATCGGAATAAAACAATTTAAAAGGTTTTACCATTCCTGGTATATCCTTTAGCTTCCAGAATATCATCTTTGCCGGAGTACTATGATTCATAGTAATAAATTTCCAGCACAACAATGATCAAATAAAACTGGACTTCACCTTCTTTCGTAGAAGACTCCATTTTTTCAAACAGGCCATGACTGAGAGTAGTATTATAGTAATCTTCAAAATCTTTAATTACTGTTTCGATCACTTCTCTTTCATCGTATAGAAATGTCAATGGTCTTTTTCCTGTTCTAATCTCCAGGTCATCTATCATTATTTCGATAAAAATTTTTTCAGATGCAAAAAATTCTTTTACTCCAATTATAAATTGGCTATCTCTTTTTCTATTGCGTTCTATATCTAAAAAAAAGTTTTTGCCTGCTACTACAAGTTTTGGAGGAGCTTCATTGTCTTCTGCATTGTATTTTTTTAATTCACGGCGAATTGTCTCGAATGTGGCGTTCATATACTTTTTATCGGGTCAGCAACCTACGCAAAAAATAGCTTACCATAAAACCTGTTAAGCGACCGGGTATGGGTATTTTCTAATTACCTTACTTTTGGAAGCACATTTATTTTTTTACAAAATAATTATCGAACCATGGCAACCGTAAACATCTATCTTACATTTAATGGTAACTGTGAAGAAGCTTTTAAGTTTTATCAATCTGTATTTGGAGGTGAATTTCCTTATATCGGCCGCTTTAAAGATATGCCGCCGGGAGAAGATCCTAAGCTTAAGCCGGGTGAAGAGAACAGGATAATGCATGTCTCATTACCGATCAGCAAAGAAACAATATTAATGGGCAGCGATACTGGTGGTGAGTGGGCAACGGGTTATTCGCAGGGAAATAATTTTTCAATATCGATCACTGCTGATAGTAAGGAAGAAGCTGAGAAATTATTTAAAGGACTTTCAAGTGGCGGCAAGGTCACTATGCCTTTAGCCAAAACTTTCTGGACTGATCTTTTTGGAACGTTAACCGATAAGTTTGGCATCAACTGGATGGTAAGTTTCAACGAAGCAAAATCAAGTTAAGAGTACAACAAATATTTTTTTCTCATTTTTTTATATTCACTTAACCCGGGTTCCCAAGTTGCCCTGATCACTTCTTCTGATACCCCATCAATGATCTGCTGGCGAAAAAGCCCTGAGCCAATTTGTATCTCAATATTATTCATCTGATTGCTAAGCTTTGAGTCGAAGAATTTTTCCTTGTGCGGATGTGCTTTGTACAATTCCATGATCCATTGGATGTTTATCTTTTTCGATTTGCGCAATAGTTCCGTATCATAATTACGCAGGTCCAATCCATAGCAAACCTCGTTCATGAATATAGGTGTTTCAGCCATTCCTTTTATACCGATAGGCGTGTAAGAAAATTCATATTTGCCTTTTAATTCAGGACTGCCAATAACAGTGAATGGAAACATAGTACCACGACCATGATTCACATACACACCTTCAAACATACATGTTGATGGATATAACAAAATAGATTGTTGCGTATTTAAATTAGGTGAAGGTTTCACCGGTAATGTGTAAGGCATGTCGTGATTGTAATTAGCAACAGGAATTATTTTGATCTTACATTTTACTTTATTCGTCAGCCATCCTTCACCATTTGCCATTTGTGCAAATTCGCCAACCGTTAAGCCATGCGCCATTGGAATAGGGAACATGCCAATGCCTGATTTGTATTTCATGTCAAGTATAGGACCATCAATTAAATAACCATTTGGATTTGGCCGGTCAAGGATCAGCATTTCTTTTCCATTCTCATAACATGCTTCCATTAATCGTGATAGTGCATTAATATTGGTATAAAAGCGGACACCAACATCCTGCAGATCGTAGATCAATACATCTACATCGGCAAGATCTTCTTTAGTGGGTTTGTTTTTTCCTCCATACAACGATACTACCGGGATTCGGGAAACAGGATCTATTTCATCAGCCACATGTTCTCCGGCACTGGCATTGCCACGAAACCCATGTTCAGGGCCAAATACTTTTACAATATTTACTCCGAGAGTTTTAAGACTGTCAACAAGATGTGTCTTTCCTATTATACTTGTTTGATTTGCCATGATGGCAACTCTTTTTCCTTTAAGCAGCGGAAGGTATTTGTCTGTTTGTTCAGCTCCTGTTTTTATTACTTTTTTATTTACACCGATAGGGGTTTTTTGCTGCTTCGGTTTAGATGATGAGCAAAAAATAGATGTGCTTGCTATGAGGATAAAAAGTATCGATCGCATGTATTATAATTAAGAATGTGAAAATAGTTGTTCAACGCCTGCACACCAAAACAAGTGCAAACTACTGCAACAAAAGTCAATAAGTTTCACGCAGCGTTTGCAAAGAAATACTCAACGCAGCGCCAACGCCTCATTGCGTCGCTGTTAGAAACAAAAGGCAGAATAGGATCACAACTGTACAAGTGTGCGACCCTTCGCTTCGCTCTGGGTAAACTGCGACGCAATAGCTCAATGTTGAAAAGAACGTTGAACGGAGCGTCGCAAGAAAAGCTTAATAGTAATTCAAAAGCTCACTACATAAAATAATTCTTACAAACCATACTTGCTGCCACTAATAGTTTTTTGGATTGTAATCTTTGTTACGGTTTTCGCTTTTTTTGATCGCATTCACAATTGCTTCTTGTCTATGCATAGGTTCCCGACTATCATCAAACTCATGACCACCAGTATTAAGTGCTGTGAAAGCAAAACCTGTAACGGGCTGGCTATGTATCTTTCCAAAATAATAGACCCCTCTTTTTGAATTCATTTTGGTATAATCTAACTGGTACTCTGTACCAGATATCTCACATGTTGTTGTTGGCATATACTTTTTATTTAAAATCAGACGGCAGCTAAATTAAGTAGAATTTCGATATGCTTCAGGTCATGCTGTTACTTTAGAATTTAATTATATGATCGGTAACTAATCGTTATTCTTTGGTGCCAGGCTTTATTACAAGAATTCCGAAATAAGCAAATAATGCACTGATAACAAATACCGCTATCTCATTGAAGCCAGCGCTAAAGCTAAGTCCAAGAAGATTTATTCCAAGAACATAATAGGCAGCAGCACCGATGAATCCTGTAACAATTCCTACTAAAATAACTTTGGATGTTATTTTCTTTCTTGTTGATTTTGAATTTTGTTTAATAAAACTACCGGCTAATCCCCCTAAGATCGTTGCAAGTAAGAATGGCCAGGGAAACGTGTAATTAAAAGTTAATGGATTTGATTTAATGGAATTTGCAGTGGCAGTAAGCAAGCTCTTTCCCATTCCTTCAGAGCGCAGATAAGCTGTTGCCGTTTCATTATATCTCATCTTTAACGGATTGGGACTTACAGTTCCTTTTTCTGGACTGAAAATTACACTCACACTGTCAGACGATTTTGAACCGCCAAAGCTTATAGTAAAAGGTATTTGTTGTATACCCAGCCCTTGCAGTTTGCTGCGATTGGATGACAATTCCAATAATGGTTTTACTTTAAGATAGGTAATGTAGCCCGAAGGGTTAGATACCGTAATAACTTTTATACTGGCTGAATCGTTTACATTGTCAGCAATTAATTCAACATTGGAAGATGGAATACTCAAATGATTTATTTCGAAAGATCCGGGATTTATAAATGTAACTTCATCTGAGTTCACTTCGATCTTTACTGGATCAATGCGAGCATTATTATCTCCGGATTCATTGATCAGAAGAAATGCAAGCTTTGCACTGAATTTTTTTAACGTGTCATTGTAGCGCAATGGCTGCAGTGAAGTAAAAATAATTCTGTATGCAACCTGCTCGGCCTGTCCGCTATCTGGCTCTACATGCAACTCAGGGATCACCTTTACTTCTTCATTTGATGTATTAGTATTTCCTGCTTCTTTGAATTTTTCCATAGAAGCCCTGTCTAACACCGCTATCTTATTTTCATACTTAATAATATTTTTTTTATTTGCCGGTAGCTGAATATTATTTACCACTGAAGTATCTGTTCTTCGTATTCTATCTCCTTCCAGCGTTTGTACTTTAACTGTAGAGCCCGACCTGATATAGTTGTTATAAACAGAGGATTTCAGGCGGGTTGTCTGCGCATTTATTGCAAGGCAATTAAAAGCAAAAAGAATAACGCTTAGAGATCCGGCTTTGATGATCTTTTGAAAAATAATGGCTTGAGGTTTCATGGTTGAGCAGTTTAGTATAAGAAAAAGAAACAAAATGGTGCTACAAAAAGGAGCCAAAAGAGAGGGTAACCGGACTCGTGATCACTCAGCATTTAATGAAATCTAAGCTACGATTTTTTTAATCTGGCTAATAGCATCAATTGCGTTTCTTTAGAAATTTCTATTATTTATTCTTTCCTGTAAGATTTCCTTACCTTATTAGTACTAATAGTATAAACAACAAGGAACGTGACTGAAAAAGAGCAGAAACAAATTTTTGAAGAATGGCTTAACCAACACAAAGCGCTGATCTTTAAAATAGTTCGTGTTTATGGATTTACAGTAATTGACCAGGATGACCTTTTCCAGGAGATCATTATCCAGGTATGGCATTCCATTCCGGCTTTTCGAAAGGAATCTTCTGTTACTACATGGTTGTATCGTGTATCACTTAATACTGCTATTAAGTGGACAAAAAAAGAACGCAAGCATTATCAGTCAGAAACGATCGATGGCACACAACATATTTTAGCAGAGAGCAGGGTACGAACTGATGAGCGATTGACCTGGCTTTATGAAGAGATCTACAAATTGGATGAAATTGATCGCTCCATTACTTTATTGCTACTGGATGGATTTAGTTACAAAGAAATGGCTTCTATACTTGGCATCACTGAATCGAATGTAGGAGTAAAGATAAACAGGATCAAAAAACAACTTATCTCTAAATCAAAAAAATATGATCATCATGGAATTTGAAGAACTAAGAAAGATTTGGGACGCACAAAACAATCAACCTCTTTATGCAATAAATGAAAATGCTATGTATAATCTCATCTTGTCAAAAAAGAAACAAGCTTACCATATTACTAATATCAGTGAGCTGCTATTGATCTTCGTGAATCTTGGTACAGGGTTAATGATCCTTGCGATGAATCTTTTCAAGCAAAGCGGGAACATATCATTGTATGTTTTATCTGCCTGGACACTTGCCACTGCTTTGTATACTTTAGTGCGTCGCATTCAAAGAATAAAAGGCGATCAACAGTTTGATAGGTCTATGAGTAGCGATCTTAATCATGCTATTTCAACGGCATCATACCAGGTTCGTATTTCTCAAATAATGCGATGGAACATTTTACCGGTCGCCGGGCTTACTCTTCTTGGACTTTGGGAAGGAGGGAAGCCAATTTGGATAGTCGTAATCGTACTGTTATTTTTTGCTTTGACCTTTTATGCAGGAGGATGGGAGCATAACATTTATAAAAGAAAAAAACGTGAACTAGAGATCTTACAAAAGAAGTTAGGCAATGAAAGCTAATGAGAAGATAACCTTATCAGTTTCAACAGAAAACCGGTAACACTTTAAAGCCACCCTTGGCGGTTTTATTCATTAAGCACAGGCTGTTTATTTTTTCCCTCATTTGTGTTTTAAGTACTCTTCCGTATAGTGTTTTTCCTATGGGGAAACATCAAAAATATGACTGGAGAAAAATTTCACTACATAATGAATGAAAAAAATATTGACATTGATTAATTGCATATTTTTAGTGTACGGATTTTTTTAGTCAACCTCGCATTCTTAACCTTATTAACTTTTTATGAGAAAACTTTTACTGGTAGCACTGGTGCTATTGTCATTTTCTACCCTAGCCTTTTCACAAGCAGACAGATTTTGGTCAGCAAACAATGGAGATCGAAATAATATTCCAACCGATAAAGCTGTTGGAAGACTTACTTATCCAAAAGAGTTCAGATTATTTAATTTAAATCTTGAGCCATTAAGGCAAGAACTTTTATCTGTTGTTGATAGATCATCAAAACGTTTGTCGGTTATTACTTTACCAAATACAAATGGAGAACTTGAACAGTTTGAAGTTTATGAAGCTTCAAATTTTGAACCTGATCTGCAGGCGAAGTTCCCTGAGATAAGAGCCTACTCTGGTAAGGGTATTACAGACAGGTTTGCTACAGTTAAATTGAGCATTTCTCCACAAGGCATTCAAACAATGGTTTTCAGAACTGATAAAGAAAACGAATTCATTGAGCCCTATTCTAATGATCATAGAATTTATTCTGTTTACAAGTCTCATAGAGATAAAGGAAAATTTGGATGGATCTGTTCTACAGAAGAACAACAATTGTCTTCCGATATAAATTCTGCTATTTCTGCTAGAACGGAAGGTAGCTCAACAGGACAATTAAAAACAATGCGCCTGGCTCAATCTTGTAATGCAGAATATTCTAACTGGTTTGGGGCTACAAGTTCTTCCCAAGTAGGGTTGGTTCTAGCTGCATTCAATGCCACACTTACACGTTGTAATGGTGTTTATGAAAAAGATCTTGCAGTACACCTCAATCTTATTGCAAACACTACAGCTGTTATTTATTATAACCCGGCAACAGATCCTTATTCAACCAATTTATCAAGTTGGAATAATCAATTGCAATCAACTTTAACGTCAGTTATTGGTGAAGCAAATTATGATATTGGCCATATGTTCGGTGCTTCTGGCGGTGGTGGTAATGCAGGTTGTATTGGTTGTGTTTGTGTGAATGGTTCTAAAGGAAGAGGTATCACTTCACCGGCTGATGGGATTCCACAGGGAGATAATTTCGATATAGATTATGTAGTACATGAAGTGGGACATCAATTGGGAGCCAATCATACCTTTTCAATGTCACTTGAGGGCACAGGACAAAATAAAGAAGTCGGTTCAGGAATCACCATTATGGGTTATGCTGGTATCACAGCGCAGGATGTAGCCCCACATTCAATTGATATTTTTCATGAGACATCGATCGCACAGATACAGGCAAATTTAGCGGCTAAGACATGTCCCGTTTCTCTGACCATGACCGCTAATCATGCGCCGGTTATTGGCGCTACAAGCAATTATATTATTCCGATCAGTACGCCATTTGCACTTACTGGTTCTGCAACTGACCCAGAGAACGATGCATTGACTTATTGCTGGGAGCAAAATGATAATTCGTCAACATCAGGATCTGGTAGTGTTGCATCGCCAACTAAATCTACAGGTCCAAACTGGTTATCATTTAGTCCAACTGCGTCTGGCACAAGAACCTTTCCAAAATTATCAACTATCCTGGCTGGTTTAAATGTAAGTGGACCTTTATCTGGTGGTGATGCCGGGGCAAATACTGAAGCATTGAGTTCCGTTTCAAGAACGTTGAACTTCAGATTAACGGTAAGGGATAATAGACCTTATGTTGCAGGTAGTACAATTGGTCAAACAACTTTTGCTGATGTGGTGGTTACTGTTACTAATACCGCAGGACCTTTTGCTGTAACAGCTCCAAACACTGCTGTAACATGGAATGCTGGTAGTACTGCAACTGTAACATGGAGTGTAAATGGTACCAATGCCGGTTCAGTGAATTGTGCTAGCGTAAATATTTTGTTATCTACTGATGGTGGTCAAACATTTCCAACTGTACTAGTTGCTGCTACTCCTAATGATGGCTCACAGGTTATTACGGTCCCCGCATCTCCGGGTTCAACGTGTCGGGTAAAAGTTGAAGCAGTTGGAAATATTTTCTTTGATATTTCTAATACAAACTTTACGATCGGTGGCACACCACCCGCTTGTGGAGATCCTACGGGGTTAACAAATACAACTCCAACAGAAACCTCTACAACTGTAAGCTGGAATGCTGTTAGTGGTGCAAATAATTATGATGTTGAATATAAAACAAATGCCGCATCTACATGGATCAGTGCTGCTACAGCAACAACTAGTTTGTCAGCTAATCTTTCAAGTTTAACAGCGGGTACATTATATAACTGGAGGGTGAGAGCAAATTGTAGCAGTGGGGCTGGTAGTTATGTTCAGGCAAACTTTACAAC
Organism: Chitinophagaceae bacterium; assembly: GCA_044867875.1. GTDB lineage: Bacteria > Bacteroidota > Bacteroidia > Chitinophagales > Chitinophagaceae > VBAS01. The sequence goes on along the minus strand of JBIOVR010000040.1, from coordinate 1,230 downwards.
AGCTACACCACCTCCTCCTTGTGGAGATCCGACGGGATTATCAAATACAACTCCAACAGAAACTTCTACAACTGTAAACTGGAACGCTGTTAGCGGAGCAATTAATTATGATGTGGAGTATAAAAAGAGTACGGAATCTATTTGGACAACTCTTCCTGCAACATCATCTACTTTCGTGAATCTTTCTGGTTTAACCGCAGGTACATTATATAACTGGCATGTAAGAGCAAATTGTAGCGGTGGAGCTGGTAACTACGTTCCGGCAAACTTTACAACTGCTACACCACCTGCACCAGAATGCCCTGGCGCTTATGATGTAAGTACAAATGATAACCAAGCAGGAGCTGCTAGCATACCACTGAACACCGATGTTTATGGTTTGATAAATGTTAGGGGTGATAATGATCATTATAAATTCATTGTTCCAACCGATGGGGCTATAACTATATCATTAACCACATTGCCTGCAGACTTTCAACTTGCTTTATTAAACATCGGCGGCACTACATTACAATCATCAACAAATAACGGCACTGCTAGCGAAACGATTAACACAACTCTCACTGCAGGCACTTATTATGCAAGAGTTTATCCAAAAAGCAATGGGGCATTTAATGCAAACTCCTGTTATACTTTAAGAGTACAAACTGGTAGTGGCAGAATGAACCCTGAATTGGTGCAACTTTTAGAAAACAAACTTTTTGTTTACCCTAATCCAGCGGGCTTCGAAGCAAATCTTGCATTTAAGTCAAGGGCTAATGGCAATTCTGTGATCACAGTTATAAACCAATTAGGCAGTGTGGTTTTAAAAAGGACAATTGCAGTATATGAAGGCGATAATATTAGAAGATTAGATGTGAGCTCATTGTCAAGTGGCATGTATTATATTAAAATGCAAAATGGCAGCGAGATACAAACTGCAAAAATTATTATCACTAAGTGATAATAATTTTATACTAAAAAGAGGCTGCAATTTGTAGCCTCTTTTTTATCCTAAACTATAAGATTATTTAAGCTGCGTATGCAACTGCTTCTTTTACCAATTGAACATTGGCATTTATTTTCACTTCATCACCTAATAACAAACCACCCGTTTCTGAAACAGCGCCAAAACTCATTCCAAAATCCTGCCTGTTGATCTTGCCACTTACAGAAAAACCTGTTCTTGTATTTCCCCATGGATCTTTAGTTATACCACCAAACTCGGTATGTAGAATAACTTTTTTACTC
>JBIOVR010000039.1:0-7170 GCA_044867875.1 Chitinophagaceae bacterium | reverse complement strand
TCAGCTTCAAAATACAGGTCGGTGATCAAAAGATCATAAGGCTGATTTTTCTGCTTAGCAATATGTATTTTATTCAAAGCATCATCACAATAAAATACATAGTCAATATGCCTGATTTTCATTTCTTCCATTGTCTTTTGGACAGACAGGTTGGCGCTTTCCTGGTCTTCAGCAATAATAACTTTGTCGATCATATTAAGTAAATGCCTGCGGAAAACGTATCGAGATTGATAGACCGTCTTCCACATTTTTTCCAAAATTAACCTGCCCGTTCAGCGATTTAATACGGCTAACCGTATTATTCAGCCCATTCCCGAATACTACGTCCTGTTTAAACCCTATCCCATCATCTTTATAGTTAATAAAGTTGGTATCATTCTCTTGTTTAAAATGTATCACCACATTTTTAGCCTGACTATGTTTTTGCATATTGATCATGATCTCATTAAGAACCAAGTGGACCTCGTGCTTTTGCGATGCATTGACATTATACCAGAATGTTTGCTGGTTACCGATCACAATTACTTTGGTATGGGCATCCGCGAACGAGTTAAGTAGCTGATGAAGCTGCTTGTCGTAAGCTGCACTTTCGCCTGTTAAACTTTTATGTTCATATGATATATCACGCGATTGTTCATACAACCCTTCGATTTTATTCAGCAATGGTTCTTTATCGACCATGCTGCCATGTTCCAGTTCGTTCATGATCCGGTAAAGTCCATTTGCCACAACATCGTGTATCTTTTGGGAGGTTTTTAATTTCGAATCCCGGATCGCATTCTCAGATTCGCGTCTTAGCTTCTGCCGGCGCCGGCGAAACCAAAATAATAATCCCGTGATCAATATGACGGCTAACAATATAATTCCATAAGTCAGTAACCGTTGTTTCGTGACATGTTGTTGCAATGCCAGGTTATCCGTCTTGCTTTTTTGAAGATCATACTTTATTAATGCAAACTGGCTCCTGGCCGTATCTCTCGCCGTTTGAATACTATCATTTACTTGTTTAAATTCTTCGTACCAATATTCCTTTAACGCCGAAGAATTATTTAACCTGATCAATTTATCAATGGCCTCTACTATATCGTCCGGACTTTCTATTTCTTTCGCCTTATCATGCATCTTTTGCGCATAGAATAAAGCGGAATCAGGATGTGTCCTGAAATAATAGTCGGACAAGTGAGCATAACTTGCATTGAGTCCGCGATCGTCCCCGCTGTCAACGCGAATTTTTAAGGCTAAGCGGTATTCGTTTAAAACCGGATAACTTGAATCCCTGAGCCATTTTGTTTTGGCGCGATTAGATATTGCCCGGGCGGTAAGAGTCATATCACCAGGTTGCAAAGAAAGAATAGAATCATAGATACCAATGGCTACAGTATAATTTCCTTTCTTTTGAAGCGCTGTAGCTTTACCATTCAGGATCTCGAGGATATAATTTTTCTCTTTTGCAATAACAAGTGCTGTATCAAAAAAGTGAATGGCCTCGTCATAGTTTTTCAACACAATACTTGTATTACCAAGTGTATTGTATAGCGATGCAATCAGATCGCGATGTTTATCATTTTTTATATCTAATATGTGAAGTGCAGCAGTCAGGCTCTCCTGTGCACCATATAGATCCCCCACTTCCTGTTGCATCGAACCAATATAATTATAAGCCATGCCTTTCTCCAGGCTGTCGTTTGCGGAATTTGCAGCCCTGCTAAACATCAGGAATGCGGAATCCTTTTTTTTATAATAATGCAGGTATTCCCCCCATTGCAAATTAGAATACCTCGATGAAGTTTTTTTTGATTTATTACTGCATCCGCAAAACAAAATTGAAATTATCAGCAAGGAAATTATACTCCTCAATAACCATGATTTAGATTTAAATATAAAAAAAGGAAGGCAGATAATTTCTGCCTTCCTAACCTGCATCAACCTCCGGGTGGCGGAGGAGGCGGTGGAGTTGGTGGTTTGGGTGGAAGGTTACCGGTTTCACCACCTGTGTCATCGTCTAATGTCGAGGACGAAATATGAACCTGGTTGCAGTTGCCATGATTTTCTGGCGTATGATTGGGGTTTGGACATAAGAATATCCAAAACATAAAGATCCAACTGATCATGTTTGATGATTTAAATTGTTAGGAAAAATTGCTCTTGACAGGTCGCGAGCCTGGTGGAGCTGGTTTAGAAAGATGTACTCCGTACGGTGGGAAGAAAAAGCGTTGATCACAGTTTGGAAACAACTTCCCTTGCTGATTAACCTTGCTGTGATCTTCGCTCTCAGCAGATCACCTGGTTTGTTGTACAGCATACCAAATGATCACAGGGCAAACTTATGATCGGTTATAAGGGTGATCTGCAAACTCTTCCGGTAATTCCCATAATTCTCATTATTCCGGTTTCCCGTAACCGACTATTCCGGTTATGCCGTATTTTTTCACCTGTAATTCCTGGAATTCCAGTTATTGTATACTTTAGATGGAAGTAAAATCGCATGCGCCTTGAACACCCAGATTATATCACGCTTGTAACACAGGCCTATAACAGGAAGCGAACGAATAACGAGCTCTCCCCTTTATTAGCCCAATCAACACCAGCCAGTATCAGGCGGGAATGTTTGCATGTTTACCAGGAACGTTATAATAAAAAAGATGAAAAAATACTGAGAGCATTTTTTGGTCCGGCAGAGCCAGGAAGACAATTCTTACAGTTAATAGGAGAATTTGCAACCGATAAATTCAGACCATTGGACAACTATCTTAAGGGAGGTACAGAGAAAACTGATGATAGAAACCTGGAACTACTTGCATGGCTGATTGATTTTCGCCACCGGCCATTTGTATACGGGATGGAAGTTATTTTGAATGAAGATGAACTTTGCACAATTGGGAGATTGGAAAAAGATGCGGAAAAAAAACAAGTTAAACCAAGTTGGGAAAAGGACAGTTTGCAAGAGGAAGAAAACGCGCCAGCAGTCGAATTAAGAAATCCCGGGGAAAAAGAAACAAAGAACGTAACGACCAACAACGAAAAATCTTTGCATGCGTTTTTAAGAAATGACCAACAGAAGAAACGCAGGAGAGTAATTCTCTTTTTTTTGACAGTTGCAGCTTGTCTTGGAATTACGTATGCAATCTGGCGGCAGGAACGAAATAATCAACTAGCACCTGGGGATGCAAATACTGGTTGTATGTACTGGGCGGGCGACCACTATGAAGCGATGCCATGCAATGAAGAGCGAAAAGACCGGTTTAAATTACCAATGGATACTGAAAAGATGAAGAATTTTAGAAGGATCATTCTGGAAGATACAATTACAGAGAAATCGATCGGACACGTTTATTATATCAAGATCGGTGGGGGGATAGAATTTTATACTGCAGGCGGCAATCACCCGGTAGATGTTACACGGCCTTTGAAACCGCTGTCAGATTATATGTTTGAAAAACATCTGCGCAAGCAGGAAATCACTAACAAGGCTCCGTAGTGAGTGAAATGTGAAGATCTATAAGTAAAATAAAACTTATCAAATATAAACGATCAAGCCATGACCCAAATCTATACGTTTATTATTAGCATGCTCTTGCTGGTCAGCGGAACTCAACCATCAAAACCTGCTGAACCGGTTTACTTAAAATGCTATGGATACAGTCCGTGTGCGGCATGCACCAGCTGTAATTATTGTGCATATTGTAATTCCGGGGGATCCTGCGGGGTATGCCGATCCGCAAAACAAACTTTGGTAAAGAAAGATACAGTGAGAACAAAATCTACGTACACTCCTAAGCAAAGTTATTCATCGCAATGTAGGGCAATAACAAAGAAAGGTACGCGGTGCAGTCGCAACTCAAGATCAAATGGATATTGCTGGCAGCATGGCGGATAGAAATATCAACAATTAATTTCGTTGGCCACAATAGCATAGTAGTTTGGAGCAAAAACATTTTATATTGATTTGGGATGTCGTCAAATACGGCTGAATAAGTAATTGACCGGTAATTCGCCGACAAATGGCTGGCGTTTCCCGAAGCACCAGTGTTGTCCTAGATGTTGAAAGAAAGTGAAGAAATATTGCGAAAATTGTTAGTTTTTTATTACTAAGTATTTTGTCGAGCCTAACAGTTTATGTAAATTTGAAATGAATTATAAAAATGAAGTCGATGACATAATTAAAAACAAAAAGCCCTGAAAGTTCTCGTAAAACTTAAAGGGCCAATGGAAAGATTTGTAAGTTTCTCTTTCCTGAGTTAATTCAATAATAAAGATAGGAGTTGAAGCGGTTTTACCAAATTTCCTTCTGTTTACTATTCAAATATCCGGCCAGCTACTGGCCGCAACTCAGCGATAAATTTCCAAATCCGCCAAAGGATAAGAAGCACTAAACAAAATTTTCAACATTTAAAATCTTAGAACAATGAACGACAAACAAAATGAAAAAAAGGATGGTGGTGACAAAGAGAAAAAAACTGTTACCATCATTGTAGAAGGAGAACCCCACGATGTAGAAAAAGATGATATCTCTTATGACGAAGTGGTCACATATGCATTTCCGGATTTCCCTAGTCATCCGGAAAGAACTTATTCTGTTAAATACAGAAGAGGTCATGGAAATAAACCGGAGGGCGTGTTGGTTCCAGGAGAATCAGTAAAAGTTAAAGATCAAATGATATTCAATGTTTGGTTCACTGGTGAGTCATAATGAAGATTTATCAAAATTGATTGATAATGGATATGCAGTCGGTTTCGAACCCGGTTACCTGATCATTCGGGATATCCCTTATCTCAATCAGGATAAAGAGTTAAAGATTGGAGCGATCGTTTCAATAATGGTTCCTATTGATGAGACCCATGTTAGACAGCACGATCATCAAATATACTTTTGCGGCTCACATCCACATCAGATCGATGGCACTCCCATCAAAAATTTGGGTGGGGGTCCGGCTGATGTGCCTTTGGGAAGTAAAGACATTTTAATTGAAAGATCTTTTTCAAACAAACCTGCAAATGATTATAAAGATTTTTTCGAAAAGATCGAAAACTATGTAACAATTATTTCGGGTCCTGCAATGTCACTATATGATGTAACGCCACTTACCTCACGAGTCATCACAGAGATCCCATCTTCAGTATTTAAATTTCAAGACGCACTTACAGTCCGTGCAGAAATCGGCGATCTTAATCAGGCTTTTAAAAATGATGTGGTCGTAGTAATTGGCCTGGGGGGCACCGGTTCTTATTTGCTTGACCTGATTGTAAAAACTCCAGTAAAAGAAATTCGTGGATTCGATAAAGATTTTTTTTATGTGCATAACGCTTTCAGATCACCTGGAAGATTACAGACTCACGAATTAGGGAAACATAAAGCAGCAGTCTATCAATGGCGCTATAACAGGTTTCATCATAACCTTTTCGTCCATCCAAAAAATATTGATTCAGGATCTGTAGAAGATTTGAAGGGAGTAACATTCGCATTCGTTTGCGTGGACAAAGGGGAAGCAAGAAAAGAGATATTCGACCTGTTGTTCAAATTAAACATTCCATTTATAGATGTGGGTATGGGTCTCGACAGAAAAAGAGGACCTATATCGGGTGGACTGCGAACGACATTTTATAACGTCGGTACTGCAGATGCTCTTTTACCAAAAAGATTGGCTCCGATGACAGACGATAAGGATGATGTTTATAGGAAAAATATTCAGATAGCAGAACTGAATGCGTTAAATGCTTGTATAGCTATGATCAAATTCAAGCAACTCCGGGGATTTTACCTGGATGAAGAAAAATACTATCATTTACTCATGTCTATAAACGATTTCAGTTTTGGCAACTTATAATAATATCAAGCTTAATCGTGTTCATTATATCCCGAAAAAAATCGAACCTGGGATTTTATATGTCTCTGAAGAATTCGGAACAGCTATTCATATTTGCCCTTGCGGTTGCGGCAATAAGATCTCAACACCTATTACTCCTCCAAATTGGTCACTTAAAATTATAAGAGGAAAACCCACTCTGTATCCTTCAATTGGGAATTGGCAGCTCCCATGTAGATCACATTACTGGATTGCCAAAGGAGAAATTATTTGGGCTGAACAATGGGGCGAAGAAAAAATAAATAAAACTCGTGAATTTGAGCAAATGACACTGAGATCGTTTTATGTAGAAGGGCATAAAAAAAGAGAAAAGAAATCCGCTATACAAAAATTTCTGAATTGGATTGCCGGGAAATGACAAGAAGCAATATAATGAATTATATTAATTAAGTATTATGTCTGTTACTGTTTACATCGACTGGAATGTTTTTAATAAACTCGAAAAGACAGATGTGCTGAATTTGAAGGAATATGAAATTTATTTACGCATGAAAGATATGATCGATAAAAAAATGATTATCGTTCCCTACTCAAATGCGCACATGAGTGATCTTGCACGCGGGTATTTAAAGAATTCTGCTTTTATCGAAAAACATATAGAAACAATAACTGCTATAACAAATAATCTTTGCATAGTCCAGTATTGGGGTCAACCAAGAGCCAAATGGCATTATAGGGACCCTCAGGAATTTTTGAATTCCACAATACAGGAATCACATGCAACTGCAAATTCATTTTCGGAATTGCTTTACATGGATGGAGAACCTTTTTTAAATTCAATGTGGAGTATTCAAAAGACACTGCTACAGCTTCAACGTTTAGACGAAAACTTCAAAGACATTTATAAAGCTGACCCCATATTTAACAGCATCTTTCCACGGACAAAAGTCGAGATGAACAAATTAGCACTGTGCGAAGATTTGTATCAGTTTTCTTCAAGGATCAAAACCGATTATGCATTGTATCGAAATTTTCAAAAATTTCTCACGCAAACTCGCTTAAAGTTCCCACAATACCAGAAATTATTGGTAACCAGTCAGCAAAAGATAATTGGCAATCCTAAATATCTTACCTGGGAAAGTCTTGTCGACAACTCCCATGAACAAGTAATGACAAAAAGCCCGAACGTCGATTATGATAGGATTATGAGTTTATTTACCAAAACAGATTTAAAAGGGTATAGGAGCGATGAAAGATTTGCCAATATGATCGATGATGGGCTCCACTGCTTTTATGCGGCGCATTGCGATTATTTTGTGACCATTGATAAACGATGTTCTGATAAGAGTAAAAGAGTTTACACAAC
>JBIOVR010000038.1:0-29647 GCA_044867875.1 Chitinophagaceae bacterium | reverse complement strand
AAAACACGATAAAAAAACAAAACATTATTTTTGGCGGCCGGTTAACCTAATAAAATTCAAACAGTTGTTTGTTTTTTCGTTTAACCTTTAAAACTGCTATGATAAATAAAGTAACAAAAATTGGAGTCCTTACATCTGGCGGAGACGCACCCGGTATGAATGCAGCTATCCGTGCTGTTGTAAGAACAGGGATCTATCATGGGTTGGAAGTACATGGTATCTTGCGTGGCTACCAGGGAATGATCGATGATGATATCATTAAAATGGAAACAAGATCGGTCGCAAATATTATTCAGCGTGGAGGCACCATTTTAAAGACTGCCCGTTGTAAAGAATTTTTTGAGTATGAAGGAAGACAAAGGGCATACGATAATTTAAAAGCCCGGGATATTAATGGCCTTATTATTATTGGTGGCGATGGCTCTTTTCGGGGCGCCGTAAAATTTAGCCAGGAATTTGATATCCCCTGCATTGGTATTGCCGGTACAATTGATAAAGACATTTATGGAACTGATTTTACGATCGGGTTTGATACAGCGGTAAATACAGCTGTAGAAGCGATCGATAAAGTAAGAGATACGATGGATGCACACGACCGCATTTTTATTATTGAAGTGATGGGTCGTGATGCTGGATATATCGCATTGCATAGTGGCATCGCCACTGGTGCTGAAAATATTTTGATACCGGAAAGAAAAACAGACATCAATGATATTGTATCATCACTGCAGGAAAAAGAAAGAAGGAAAAAGTTAGTAAACCTGATCGTCGTTGCAGAAGGTGATGATTTTGGTGGCGCCAATGAAGTGCATAAGATCCTGAAAGAAAAATTACCACAGGCGGAAATAAGGGTTTGCATACTTGGTCATATTCAAAGAGGCGGTTCTCCTTCATGTCTCGACAGACTTATTGCCAGTCGAATGGGATTTCATGCTGTGGAATCTTTAATGGAAGGGAGACACAACGTATTTGTTGGGATCATGAATAATAAAATGCATTATATACCGCTGGAGAATGCTGTAAAAAACAAAGCAAAGATCAGTGAAGAGTGGTTGAGGATCGTGAAGATATTAGCGAGTTAAATTTTGTATTTCTGATTTCTAAATTTCTAAATTAAATGGCCACCATAACATCTTTTGAAGAACTTGAAATTTGGAAAGAAGCGAAAAGATTATACAAAAAGATTCTCGACCTGATAAAGAGAGAAGAGGTTGCAAAAGATTTTCGGTTTAAAAATAATTTTAAAGAAGCAGCTGGTTCAGTAATGGATAACATTGCAGAAGGTTTCGAAAGAGACAGCAGGCTTGAGTTTATAAATGCATTAAGCTATTCAAAAGGTTCAACGGGAGAAGTTAGACACAGTTATTCAGAGGATTTGAAAGTGATTATTGGAATGAATCGGAATTGAATGAGCTCAATGAAGAATATAAAAATCTTGCATCACATATTGCAAATTTTATAAAGTATCTAAACACGAGTGATCAAAAAGGTTTAAAGTTTAAGGATAGAAAATCTTGAAACAAGAAATTTAGAAATAAAAATCTCATGAGTAAAAAAGTAGAAAAGTATTTTCAGAAATCAATGAACAAAGAAGCTGGTGTTCAGCATACGAATCATCGCACAAAAATTGTTGCGACGGTTGGCCCGGCTTGCGACACCTACGATAAATTACTTGCTCTTGTAAGAGCAGGAGTGAATGTATTTCGTTTGAACTTTTCTCATGGCTCCCATGAAGACAAAGGAAAGATCATTGAACATATTCGTAATATAAATAAAAAAGAACCTTATAATATTGCCATACTTGGTGATCTGCAGGGACCTAAATTAAGAGTCGGTGAAATTGAAAATGGTCATATCGAAGTTATTGAAGGCGATATTCTAACATTTACAAATGAAAAAGTAATTGGTAATAAAGAGAAAATTTATGTCTCTTATCCCAATTTTCACAGTGATGTAAAAATCGGAAACACCATATTAATTGACGATGGGAAATTAGAAGTAAGGGTTTTAAGTATTGAAAAAAACAACGATGTAAAAGTTGTTGTAACGCTTGGTGGAGCTCTTTCTTCTAAAAAAGGGATCAATTTACCAGATACAAAGATCACTTTACCAGCACTAACAGATAAAGATCTTGTGGATCTTGATTTCATCATTGAGCAAAAATTAGATTGGGTAGCTCTTTCGTTTGTAAGAAATGTAAAGGATCTTATTATCCTTCGTAATAAACTGGAAGAAAAGAAAAGTAAAACAAAGATAATTGCCAAGATCGAGAAACCGGAAGCAGTAGAAAATATCCGCGACATCATTGTAGAATCTGATGGTATCATGGTTGCCCGAGGCGATCTCGGTGTAGAATTACCAATTGAAAAAGTTCCATTGATCCAAAAACAAATTATCAAAAAATGTCTTCACCGTGCTAAGCCAGTGATCGTTGCTACACAAATGATGGAAAGCATGATCGAAAGGACAAAACCTAATCGTAGCGAGATAACCGACGTAGCAAATGCTGTTCTTGAAGGAGCCGATGCAGTAATGCTGAGTGGCGAAACAGCAACAGGTGCACATCCTACATTAGTAGTAGAAACCATGGTAAAGATCATTGAAGAAGTAGAAAAAACAGATTATCATTATAGCCTTGAAGATGAATTGGCACCGCAACCTCATTCACCATCTTTCTTAAGTGATGCAGTTTGTTATAATGCATGTAAGCTTGCAAAAGACGTGGAATCGCAGGCCCTTATTGGTATGACACAAAGTGGATATACAGCTTTTATGCTTAGCAGTTATCGTCCGAAAGCTCCATTGTATATTTTTACAAAAGAAAGATCGCTAGTAAATCAACTGAGTCTCAGCTGGGGTGTAAGAGCTTTCTTTTATGATGAAGAAGAAAGTCTTGATGATATCATCTTTGACCAGATAGAAATATTAAAAGAAAGAGGATTTTTAAAATCCGGAGATGTTGCAGTTAGTACCGGAAGTACACCAGTGCATCTTCATTTACCAACCAATACACTCAAGATCACCAAACTTGATTAAATAAAAAAGCGTCATTGGAAATTCAATGGCGCTTTTTCTTTCAATTATTTTTTTATCTCCACAAAACAAGAATGGTTGCAGCAAGCACATGACCTATTACATGGTAACCATTATTGATCAGGTATAGATTTGAAGGTTTGTTTTCATAAACATATGTAATGCTTACGGCAGTAGTAGCAAAAGCAAAACCTGTAAGTAATCCAAGTTTTATTCCATACAAAAAATTATCTTCAAAACCGATCATGTGAATGAGTACAGAAAGGGCAAAACAAACGATAAAGATCAAAAGGAAGGTAGAAGCCAACATTTTCCCCATTCCATTTTTAAGATCAGGATTATTCGTATCAAGTTTTATAAGCTGCGCCCATTTAGTGCCAAAAAGAGCTTTTGAGTACCAGGCGGCGCCTAGTATAAAATAGGCAATTGCAGCTACTAAAATAGCCCACCAGTTAAGGTGTGAGAAAATTGCGGTGTTCATGTTAGTTAGTTTTGGTTTGAATGTAAAAGCTATTAACAATAAACGGATTTTCAAAAATTGCTTTTAGAAACAAAAAAGCCCCGCCAGGTAGCGGGGCTTTTAATTCTTATAAATTTAATTACAACTTTTTAATTTTTATATTCCTAAACCAAATATTGCAGTCATGATCCTGCAAACAAATCTTACCTTTTTTAAAAGTACCAAAGCCTGGCCATTGTTTAAATTTACTTGCGGCGATCATTTTATTCCATTTATCATCCCACATAGTTGTAGAAACCACGTTCTCCCCATTTAAGAAAAAATCAAGTTTGCCATTCTCACTTTTTATTTCTACCTGGTTCCATTCTAAAGCCGGCTTTACTGTTTCTTTACTGCAACTGATCAGGTCATACAGATCACCGGCACGGTGCTTAGGATATTTTCTATCATCATGTCTTTCATTATCGAGTATCTGCATTTCTGGTCCTGTCCAGTATGGCTTAGGATGCGCAGCATCTTCCTGTACATAAAACAAAATACCGCTATTTCCAGCCGTATCGATCTTCCATTCAAGTTTCAGATCGAAGTTCTCATACTCATTGTCGGTAATTATATCATGACCTATCGTATCTTTCTTTTCTGCACCCGCAAATTTAAGCGTGCCATCTTCCACTTTCCATAAATTACTAACCGCGCCACCACCATAGTTATGCCAACCTGCTATAGTAGTTCCATCAAATAATAATTGCCAGCCATCTTTTTGCTCTTCGTCAGTTAGTAAAGGATTATTATTTGTCACGGGTTCTATCTTTGTTTCTTCTTTTTTTTCTGTAGAATTATCGTTGCAGGCAACAAAAGAAATTGCTATTGCAAAAGCAAGAATTAGTCTCATTATTATTTATTTTTTAATAGTAGAACATATTTAGCTAAAGCCTCTGCGTCTTCCTGGGACATAGTTGGATGCGCCGCCATTGGCACCTGTCCCCAAACACCAGAACCACCATTTATAATTTTGTGAGAAAGATACGCTACAGCGTTTGCTGAGTCTGCATATTTATTAGCAACATCTCTCCACGCAGGTCCAACATTTTTTTCTTCGATCATATGACAAGTTTTGCAATCACTGCCTGCAACAATTTCAACTCCTTTTTGGTAAACAGGATCTTCAGTAATATCAACCACTTTAGGTTTCTCTTCGGTTTTGCCACCTCCCCCACACGAAGTAAGTACAGCAACTACCATGATCATAAAAACTGTTTTTTTCATTTCGTTGATTTTTTAAAGTTCGTAAAGGTATTTATTATTCTAATCCTAAAACTCTCCGGTTAAATTTTTCATCACTTGACTGCCCCGCAAAATCATCAAAGGCTTTTTCTGTAACCCTGATGATATTCTTTTTAATAAAATGAGCTCCTTCCCTGGCGCCATCTTCAGGATGTTTAATACAACACTCCCACTCCAACACGGCCCAGCCACTATAATCGTACTGTGTCAATTTGCTAAAGATCGTTTTGAAATCAACCTGTCCATCGCCTAATGAACGGAAACGACCAGCCCGATCCACCCACCCCTGGAAGCCTCCATACACACCTTGTTTACCTGTCGGATTAAATTCAGCATCTTTTACATGAAATGCCTTTATCCTTTCATGATAAATATCAATGTATGATTTGTAATCGAGACATTGTAAAACAAAATGCGAAGGATCATAAAGTAAACAAGCTCTTGTATGATTATTTACATTTTCTAAAAACATTTCATAAGAAATACCATCATGCAGATCTTCTCCAGGATGAATTTCATAACAAACATCTACACCACATTCATCAAAATAATTTAAGATCGGCATCCACCGATTTGCTAATTCTTTAAATCCTGTTTCAACCAAACCTGTGGGGCGTTGGGGCCATGGATAAATTGTTGGCCATAACAATGCACCGCTAAAAGTAGCATGTGCATTCAATCCTAAGTTCTGAGAAGCTTTTGCTGCATACTTTAGTTGTTGAACTGCCCATTCAGTTCTTGCTTTTGGATTTTTCTTTACACTGTCAGGCGCAAATCCATCAAACAGCTCATCATAAGCTGGATGCACTGCAACTAATTGTCCTTGCAAGTGTGTAGATAGTTCTGTTATTTCTAATCCTGCTTCATTTACTAATCCTTTTAATTCATCAGCATAGGTTTTACTCTCCGCTGCTTTTTGCAGATCGATACATCTTGAATCCCATGTAGGAATTTGCACACCAACAAAACCAAGACTTTTTGCCCACTGGCAAATTGTCTTCATATTATTAAATGGTGGCTTGTCCCCCATGAACTGTGCAAGAAATATTGCAGGTCCTTTGATCGTCTTCATTATAAAAATTATTATTTCTTAATTATTCATTTTTAATTAAACCTTAAACTCCGTCCATTTTGCGTCTGACTTTCCAGAAGCAACTACATTTTCAATAAATGCCATTCCCCTAATGCCCTCATCCACGCCTGGAAAATCAAGCCACTCATCTTTTGGTTTTTCGCCATTTGCTTTTGCACGAACAGTCAGAGAAAAATTGCGATAAAGATTTGCAAAGGCTTCCAAGTATCCTTCCGGATGACCAGCCGGCGTTCTTGAATTATGCGAAGCATAAGAACTTACATAACCAGTACCTGCACGATATATCTCTGCTGGTTTATCAAGCCACTTAACTAATAAAGTATTTGCATCTTCCTGCTTCCATTCAAGACCGCCTTTTTCTCCATACACTCTTATCTTAATACAGTTTTCTTCACCAGCAGCAATTTGCGTCGCCATCAATACACCAGTAGCTCCATTATTGAATTTCATAAAAGTAGCCCCGTCATCGTCAAGCATTCTTCCATCAACTACAATATTCAGGTTAGCACATAAATGAGTAGCCTGCAAACCCGTTACATATTCCGCCATATTAAATGCGTGTGTTCCGATATCTCCCATTGCTCCTGCAATACCACTACGTTTAGGATCTGTTCGCCATGAAGCCTGTGCATTTCCTTCACTCTCTTTTAAAGTGCTCAGCCATCCTTGCGGATATTCAACATATACTTTCCTGATCTTACCAAGCATACCACTCTTCAGCATTTGTTTTGCCTGCTTTATCATTGGATAGCCAGTATAGGTATGAGTAAGTAAAAGGGTCAATCCTGTTTGCTTGACTTTTTCTTTTAATTGCTTTGCCTGGTCAAGAGAAAAAGTAATTGGCTTTTCAATTGCTACATTAAAACCTTTATCCAGCGCCATCATAGCCGGATCAAAATGAACGAAGTTCGGAGTTACGATGCTGACAAAATCAATTCGTTTATCTTTTGGCATTGCAGCTTCCTTTTCAAGCATCACTTTATAATCCGTATAAATCCGGGATTCATCAAGAAATAAACTTTTTCCTGAATCAACCGCGATCTCGGGATTAATACTTAATGCTCCGGCTACAATTTCAATTTGTGCATCCATATTAAATGCAAAACGATGAATGGCGCCGATGAATGCATCCTTGCCGCCACCGATCATTCCCATTCTGAGTTTCCTGTTTTCCATATTTCAAACAGTTGTTTGTGGTTTGATATAAATTAAATTCGTGAACATTGAAGGTAAATGTGTTTTTAAAAATAGTACATTTAGCCTTTCCAAAATTTTTTTCATAAAAACCAACGATATGCAAGCCGTAAACAAAAATCAATTATTTGTAGCCAGTTGTTTAGCGCTACTAGTCACATCACTTTCTTTTGGGATCAGGGCCGGTATTCTTGGCCGCCTCGGTGTTGAATTTAATTTAGACAAAGCAGAACTTGGAACTATAGCTGCAACAGCGTTTTGGGGATTCCCGCTGGCTGTTGTTATTGGCGGAATGGTGGTGGATGTAATTGGTATGAAACGCTTATTGGTGCTTGCATTTGTTTTTCACATGGTGGGAATATTATTGACAATTTTTGCCGGAAGTTTTTCTAATCCTTTCTGGGCATTATTTATTTCAACCTTATGTATTGGAATTGCAAATGGAACCGTGGAAGCCGCTTGTAATCCATTGATCGCTTCCTTATATACAGATAATAAAACAACCAAGCTAAATCACTTCCATTTATGGTTTCCGGGAGGTATCGTTATTGGAACATTGATCGTTTATTTCCTTGACAAAGCAGGTATTGGCTGGCAAATACAGATGGCATTGATGATCATTCCTGCACTTCTTTATGGTTTTATGTTCGTTAAACAAACTTTTCCAGTTACAGAAAGAGTTGCCAGTGGTATATCAACAGGCGAAATGTACAAGTCTTTGGCAAACCCTCTTTTTATTTTCATGATCATTTGCATGTTTGGAACAGCGATCACAGAATTATTTACAGGTCAATGGATCGAGTTACTTCTTAAAAATGTAACTGAAAATGCTTTATTGATATTAACAGTAACGACAGGTGTTATGGCTATTGGAAGAGCTTTTGCAGGACCTGTTGTACATAAACTATCACCGCAGGGTGTGTTACTTGGTTCTGCAATTTTAGCAACCTTAGGTCTTTATATGCTTGGACATACTTCAGGAAATTTGGTGTTTGTCGGCGCATTGGTTTTTGGCGCCGGTGTTTGTTATTTCTGGCCATGCATGCTTGGTTTTGTTTCGGAATATTTACCAAAGACCGGGGCAGTTGGTATTAATCTAATGGGGGGAGCCGGCATGTTTGCAGTATCGATATATACAATGTTTATGGGTGGTGTTTATGATAAACTGATTTTAAAACAACTTCCTCCCGGCGCTGATCTTAAAGTTTATAACGCAACCGAGGCTACGGCACCAATGAAGGAAGCATTAGCGTTAGCTAATAAAGCAGCGGGTCCTGAAGTAATTAATACAACACTCATCATTCCAATAATACTTATTGTAGCTTTTGCAGGTTTATATTTATATATGCGCAACAAACCAAAGCCAACATTAGTTGCAGCGGTTCATTAATAATAAAAAGTCCTAATGAAGCTTACTACCCGTTTTCAGCTTTCACTTATGATGTTTCTCCAGTTTGTTGTATGGGGATCATGGTATGGGCAGCTTTCCAAATATCTTTTTGCGATCAACTTTGATGGTGTGCAGGTCGGGAATATCTATGCTACGTTTTCAATTGCAATGATCATTTCCCCATTTTTAGTTGGTATGCTTGCAGACAGATTTTTTGCAGCACAAAAAGTATTGGGTGTTTTGAATTTGATCGGAGCAGGTTTACTGTTTTTGCTTACCCAAATAACTGATTATGATACTTTTTATTGGGTGATGCTTACGTATTGCCTGACTTTTGCTCCTACTATCGCATTAACGAGTTCTATTTCTATGCGACAAATGACGGCGCCGGAAAAAGAGTTTCCGTTAATTCGGTTGATGGGTACAATTGCATGGATCGCTGTTACAAACCTGATCGGATTTATGGGTTGGGGTGATACAAGTACTATTTTTCATATATCAATGATCACTGCGATTGTGATCGGACTATTTGCTTTCACTTTACCCAATACACCTCCTACTATCAAAGGACCTGTTGGTGTCGGACAGATCATAGGTAAAGATGCTTTTGTATTATTTAAAAACAGATCATTTACCATATTCTTTATTTCGTCTATATTAATTTGTATCCCTCTTTCTTTTTATTATGCAATGGGCAATCCTTCCATAACAGATGCTTATAAAACAGCATTTATTGCTGCTCACCCGGGAGAAGTTTTACCCAAAACATTTTTTGTTGAAAATAAAATGTCATTGGGACAGGCTTCAGAAGTATTTTTTATGTTGTTGTTACCATTTGCGTATCGAAGACTCGGAATAAAGTGGATATTAATTCTGGCTATTGTTGCATGGATCATTCGTTTTCTTTGTTTTGGTTATGGTAATGCAACTTCAGCTGAGTGGATGCTATATATTGGCATACTACTGCATGGTGTTTGCTTTGATTTCTTTTTTGTCAGCGGAATGATCTACAGTAATCAAAAGGCAGGCGAAAGAATAAAATCGCAGGCGCAGGGCTTGATATCTTTAGCCACTTATGGTCTCGGTATGTATATAGGCTCTCTTATTTCAGGATATGTGCAAAAAAAATACACCACTGGCGTGGGAGAAAATGCAATAACCAACTGGACGAATGTATGGCTTGTCCCCGCTGGCATTGCAGGAGTTGTTTTAATTCTATTTTTAGTATTATTTAATGAAAAAAGGAAAACATTGAAACCAGTATGAATTGGTAATGTTAGTACCTTTAGAATCCGCTTGTAAATATGAAAAAATCAAACCGTCGTGAAGCCTTGAAAAAAATTGCAGCAGGAACTGCGGCCGCCACAGTCGCTCCTTTTATAAGTTCCTTTGCCGCCGAAGAAACAAATACAAAAAAACTAAAATTGAAAGGCAATATCAATCACTCCGTTTGCCAATGGACATACAATCATATTCCATTAGAAGAGCTTTGTGTTGAAGTAAAAAAAATAGGCATTAGTGCTATTGACCTGATAGCCCCAAAAGATTGGCCGATACTTAAAAAATATGGCATATATAGTTCCATGTGCTATATAGCGGGTAAAGTAAGTCTTACAGAAGGTTGGAATAACAAAACTTTTCATCCCCAACTGATCAAAGATTTTAGCGAGACTATTCCTCTTGTAAAAGAAGCCGGTTATAAAAACCTGATCTGTTTTAGTGGTAATCGCAAAGGAATGGATGATGAAACAGGAATGAATAACTGTGTGGAAGGTTTGAAACAAATAATGGGTCTTGCAGAAAAGAATGGTGTGATGATACAGATGGAATTATTAAATAGCAAAATAGATCATAAAGATTATATGTGTGATAAAACACCATGGGGTGTGGAATTGGTGAAAAGGATCGGCTCACCCAACTTCAAATTACTCTACGATATTTATCACATGCAGATTGATGAAGGTGATGTGATAAGATCAATACAAAATTATAACCAGTATATCGGGCATTATCATACTGCCGGTGTGCCGGGTCGTCATGAAATAAATGAAAGCCAGGAATTGTTTTACCCGGCGATCATGGAAGCAATTGTAAAAACAGGTTTTAAAGATTATGTAGCGCAAGAATTCATGCCGACTGGTAAAACCAATGATGAAAAAATAGCGGCATTGAAAGATGCGGTAAGAAGATGTGATGTGTGAGGTCGTGAGACGTGAATCGTCAGACGTGAGGAAGAAACTAGCAGTTATTCACTCACGATTCACGACTGATGACTCACGAATTGATGAATAGAATTACCGAACGTACAAGAGTGCGACGCAACATAAGTTTAATAGTAGCACTACAACCAGGCTCATAAAAAAATTATATTCTAAATCAATATTCAATTTTAAATACCAAGTAAAAACATGGCAGACAATAACACATTTGATGCGATCGTGGTTGGCTCCGGCATTAGTGGGGGCTGGGCAGCTAAGGAGCTTACGGAAAAAGGTCTTAAAGTCCTGATGCTTGAAAGAGGGCATCACATTGAGCATATCAAAGATTATGCTGACACTAACAAACCAGTTTGGGAGTATCCGCATCGCGGTAATCGTACTCAAAAAATGGTCGAAGAGTACCCTGTTTTAAAAAGAGATTATCCCTTGAATGAACGTAACCTTTCATACTGGGCCTCTGACAAAGATTCTCCTTATGTTGAAAAGAAACCATTTGGCTGGTTTCGCGGATATCATACCGGGGGAAGATCATTAATGTGGGGAAGACAAAGTTATCGCTGGTCCCCACAAGATTTTGAAGCTAACGCAAAGGATGGAATTGCAACAGATTGGCCTGTTCGTTATAATGAGATCGCACCCTGGTATGATCATGTTGAATCTTTTGCTGGCATTAGCGGTTCACTGGAAGGATTGCCACAGCTTCCCGATGGTAAATTTTTACCTCCAATGGAATTGAACGTGGTCGAGAAAATGGTTGCCGAAAAAATAAAACAGCATTACAACAATCAAAGAACGATGATAATTGGCCGGGTTGCTAATCTTACAAAGGAAATTCCCGGTCGTACTACAGCATGCCAGTTCAGAAATATATGCTGGAATGGTTGCATTTTCGGTGCATATTTTAGCACGCAATCATCAACTCTGCCTGCTGCGATGAAAACAAATAATTTAACACTTCGCAATAACTCTATCGTCACTGAGGTCATTTATGATAAGGATACTAAAAAAGCAAAAGGAGTTCGTGTACTGGATGCGGTTACAAATCAGACTTATGATTTCTTTAGTAAGATCGTTTTCCTATGCGCTTCTACTTTTAATTCTTCATGGATACTGATGCGATCAGCTACTGATATATGGCCAGACGGATTAGGAAGCAGCAGTGGTGAACTAGGCCATAATGTTATGGATCATCATTTAAAGCTTGGCGCCAGCGGAGATGTAGAAGGTTATGAGGATAGATATACTTTTGGCTTCAGGCCAAATGGAATTTATATTCCGCGTTTCCGAAATCTTCCAGGAGGAGAAAAGAGAAATTATATCCGTGGATTTGGATACCAGGGAGCAGCGAGCAGAGAAGGTTGGGGAAGACAGATCGCAGAATTAAATATCGGGGCGGAACTTAAAGATGCATTGGGAGAGCCAGGCAAATGGACAATGGGTGTCGGAGGATTTGGTGAAATGTTGCCTTATCATGATAATAAGATCACTTTATCAAAAGATAAAAAAGATAAATGGGGATTACCTGTTCTTGAATTCGATGTTGAATTCAAAGAGAATGAAAAGAACATGAGAATAGATATAGTGAATGATGCTAAAGAAATGTTGGAAGCAGCCGGTATAAAAAATGTACGGGGCGGCGACGGTGGATGCGAACCAGGATGGGGTATACACGAAATGGGAACAGCAAGAATGGGAACTGATCCCAAAAATTCTGTGCTGAACAAATGGAACCAGGTATGGGATGCACCAAATGTTTATGTCACTGACGGATCATTTATGGCTTCAGCTTCTTGTGTCAACCCATCATTATCTTATATGGCATTTACTGCAAGAGCAGTTGATCATGCGGTAAGTGAATTGAAAAAAATGAATGTTTAATCTTATTAAATCTATTACATGAACAGACGTGAATTACTTAAGATGGTGGCCGCCGCAACAGGTGGCGTTGTTATTGGCGGAGAATTTTTTCTTGCCGGTTGTAAAAATCCTGATGCAAGCATAGGCACTTCAAATACTTTCACTGAATCAGATATTGCTTTTTTAGACGAAGTAGCTGAAACTATTTTCCCAAAAACATCAACACCAGGCGCTAAAGACGCCAAGGTTGGCCAATATATGACAGTGTTTGTAAGTGATTGTTATGACCAACAACAACAGGATGCTTTTCATGCAGGAATGAAATCACTGAATGATGCCTGCAAAAAAATGCATGGTCATGATTTTATGAAAGCAGAACCTGCTCATCGCAAAGAATTGCTTGTTGCTCTTGATAAAGAAAGAGACGAATATCAAAAAACAAAAAAGAAAGAAGACCCCAATCATTATTTCCAGGCTTTCAAACAACTGACAATAATGGGCTATTTTACTTCTAAAGAAGGAAGAGAAGGTGCTACAAATTATCAACCGGTTCCGGGTAAATATCAAGGCGATATCCCATATAAAAAAGGCGATAAGGTACAAACTGGGTTAAGCTAAACTTCAAATCGATCAATAATTATGAAATAATAATTATTGGTTATTTAATCTATGGAAGAACAATTTGATGCGATCGTAATTGGTTCCGGTATATCCGGTGGATGGGCCGCGAAAGAGCTTTGTGATAAAGGCTTAAAAGTTTTATTGCTTGAACGTGGTCGCGACGTTGTTCATCTCAAAGATTATCCCACTGCAACAAAGGATCCCTGGCAGTTAGCACATCGTGGTGAAATGCCTCCCTCTGTTTTAAAAGAAAACCCGATCGTTGCAAAATGCTATGCATTTGGTGAAGCCACTGAACATTTTTTTGTAAAGGATAAAGAGCATCCATATATACAGGAAAAACCTTTCGACTGGATCAGGGCTTACCAGGTTGGCGGCAAGTCATTGTTATGGGCAAGACAAGTACAACGCTGGAGCAAGTTTGAATTTGATGCACCTGCAAGAGATGGCTATGCAACTCCATGGCCAGTCAATTATGATGATATGGCGCCATGGTATAGTCACGTTGAAAAATTTGCAGGCATCAGTGGCAATAAAGATGGATTGGAAAATTTACCTGATGGTGAATTTTTACCGCCATGGGATATGAATGTTGTAGAGAAACATCTTGTTGAACAAATAAAAACAAATTATCCTGACAGACCAGCCATCATTGGTCGTTGTGCTCATTTAACTCAGCCACAGGATATACATATTCAACAAGGAAGACAACAATGCCAGGCAAGAAGTTTATGCGAACGTGGCTGTCCTTTTGGTGGTTATTTTAGTAGCAATGCATCCACTATCCCATGGGCACAGAAGTCAGGCAATCTTACTTTAAAAACAAATTCCGTTGTTCATTCCATTATTTATGATGACAAACAGAAAAAAGCGACTGGTGTAAAAGTGATCGATGCAAAAACAAAAGAAGCAACTGAATATTCTGCAAGAATAATTTTTGTAAATGCAGCTTGTATAAACACAAATCTTATTTTATTAAACTCAAGATCGGAACGTTTTCCTAACGGGCTTGGAAATGACAATGGCCTATTAGGGAAATTTATTTGTTTTCATAATTATCGCGGCAGTATTAGTGCCACTTATGAGGGGTTTGAGAATTTTCAAACCTATGGTCGCAGGCCAACGATGATCATCATGCCATCATTCAGAAATGTACGCAAGCAGGAAATGCCATTTAAGCGTGGTTACCTTGTTGCGTTTACTGCAAATAGGTACCAGGGAACTGGTTATGATGGTATCGGCGCTGATTTAAAAGATTCAATGACACAAGCTGGTCCATGGGGGATTTATATGATGATGCAGGGTGAAACCATCCCTAAAGAAACAAATCATGTTCGCCTGAGCACAGATAAAAAAGATGATTGGGGAATACCTCAATTGATAACTTCCGTTGATTATGATGAAAATGATGAACTGCTTGTAAAAGATTTTCATGAGCAGGGAGTTGAAATGCTTACGAAAGCGGGATGTAAAAACATTTATCCCCGCGATAGTAAGCAAGCACCCGGTTTGGATATTCATGAAATGGGCGGAGTAAGAATGGGAAAGGATCCAAAAACATCAATGCTTAATAAATGGAACCAGTTTCATAATTGCCCGAATGTATTTGTAACGGATGGAGCTTGTATGGCATCAACAGGAACACAAAATCCATCATTGACATTTATGGCAATTACAGCAAGAGCGGCAAATCATGCAGCAGAAGAATTTAAAAAAGGAAATCTTTAAACCAATAATAATTTTTAATGGCTGACAACAATACATACGACGCTATAGTAGTTGGTTCTGGTATTAGTGGCGGATGGGCAGCCATGGAATTATGCAAGAAGGGATTAAAAACAATAGTCCTTGAAAGAGGCCGGCAGGTTGAACATATTAAAGATTATCCTACCACCAATCTTGCTCCCTGGGAATTATTACATCGAAATCAAAACACAAAAAAAATTAAAGAAGATCAACATATACAGGTTCGTGGTTTTTGTAATGAAGCCAATAGTCACTTTTTTGTAAATGATAAAGAACATCCTTACGTACAAAAAAAACCTTATGACTGGATAAGAGGTTATCATGTTGGTGGAAGAAGCCTGATGTGGGGAAGACAATGTTATCGCTGGAGTGATCTCGATTTTGAAGCGAATGCAAAAGATGGTCATGGTGTTGACTGGCCGATCCGATATAAAGATATAGCACCATGGTATAGCTATGTAGAACAGTTTGCAGGGATCAGTGGCAGCAAAGAAGGATTGCCTCAATTACCAGACGGTGATTTTCTGCCTCCAATGGAAATGAATGCTCTTGAAACACATGTTTCAGAAAACATTAAACAAAAATTTACTGATGGCAGAAGAATGATCATTGGACGTGTAGCTAATTTAACCAAAGGTTGGAATGGACGTGGTCCTTGCCAGTACCGCAATCTTTGTGACAGAGGTTGTCCCTTTGGCGGATATTTCAGCAGTAATTCTGCTACCTTACCTGTTGCAGCAAGTACCGGCAATTTAACACTTCGTCCTCATTCGATTGTAATGGAAGTGATCTACGATAAAGAAAAGAAAAGAGCCAAAGGAGTACGTAT
This sequence comes from Chitinophagaceae bacterium, assembly GCA_044867875.1. Classification (GTDB taxonomy): domain Bacteria; phylum Bacteroidota; class Bacteroidia; order Chitinophagales; family Chitinophagaceae; genus VBAS01. The sequence continues at coordinate 13,921 of JBIOVR010000038.1, read as the reverse complement.
CATAGATGAGAATACGAACGAGTCAATAGAATACTTTGCAAAAATTATTTTTTTGAATGCATCTACATTAGGTTCAACAAGTATTTTATTAAATTCTGTATCCGATGTTTTTCCGAATGGTATGGGTAATTCAAGTGATCAGCTAGGACGAAACCTTATGGATCATCATTACCATGTGGGGGCTGGAGGAAGATATGATGGTTTAAAAGACAAGGTTATTTTTGGTCGGAGACCCAATGGTATTTATGTGGCCCGTTTCAGAAATATAAATGAGAAAACCAAACGTTCTGATTATCTCCGTGGTTTTGGTTATCAGGGCGGTGCATCAATCGGTACTAATCAGAATAGTGATGCCATGGGTGCTGAATTAAAAGAACAAATGACCGAGCCCGGCGATTGGAGCTTTTGGCTGGGAAGCTGGGGTGAACAATTACCCCATCCTGATAACAGGGTTACACTTAGTAAAACGGAAAAAGATAAATGGGGCTTGCCTCAGCTGGAAATTGATTGCGAGTGGAAGGAAAATGAAATTGCAATGCGAAAAGATATGATGAACAGTGCGGCAGAAATGCTTGAGTCAGGAGGTATAAAAGATATTTACACATTCAATGATGAAAAAGCATATCCCGGATTGTGCATTCATGAAATGGGAACAGCAAGGATGGGAAATGATCCCAAAACATCTGTACTGAACAAATGGAATCAGTTACACGAAGTAAAAAATGTATTTAATACTGATGGCGCATGCATGACATCATCAGCTTGCCAAAATCCTTCGATCACCTATATGGCATTGACAGCAAGGGCAACTGATCATGCGGTAAACGAACTTAAAAAAGGAAATCTTTAATGGCAGACAACAACACATTTGATGCGATCGTAGTAGGGTCCGGCATTTCCGGTGGCTGGGCTGCAAAAGAACTTTGCGAAAAGGGTTTGAAAGTCTTAATGCTTGAACGGGGCGGGCCCTACGAGCATATAAAAGATTATAAGACCGCCAATAAAGATCCATGGGAATTTACACACCGCGGTGCCACTACTCTACAACAGAAAAAAGACTACCCGGTAATTCATCGTGGCTGGGCCGCTTATGACAGAATTATGGATGCATGGGTGAATGAAATTGAATCTCCCTATACAGAAATAAAACCTTTTACCTGGTGGCGTGTATACCGAATGGGCGGTCGTTCTACTTTATGGGGTCGCCAGAGTTATCGCTGGAGTGATACAGATTTTGAAGCAAATGCAAAAGATGGTCATGGCATTGATTGGCCGATTCGTTATAATGATCTTGCTCCCTGGTACGATCATGTTGAAAAATTTGCAGGTATTAGCGGTTCATTGGAAGGCTTGCCACAATTGCCTGATGGAAAATTTATGTCTCCAATACCATTAAATATGGTCGAAAAAGATGTTGCTGAAAAAATAAAGAATTTTTATAAAGGCCAACGACACATGATCAATAGTCGTACTGCAAATATTACTGAACCGCTTAATGAAAGAACGAATTGCCAGTTTCGGAATCGTTGCTGGGAAGGTTGTCCTTTTGGTGGATATTTCAGCACACAATCCTCTACCCTTCCTGCTGCAATGAAAACAAATAATCTTACCGTAAGACCTTTATCTATTGTTACAAAAATTTTATACGATAGGGATAAAAAGAAAGCAACCGGCGTTGAAGTGCTTGATGCAAGTGATAACAAAACTTATGAATTCAAATCAAAGATCCTTTTTGTTTGTGCTTCCGCATTGAATTCAACATGGCTGTTATTTAATTCTGCGACTGATGTTTTTCCTGAAGGGTTAGGAAGCAGTAGCGGTGAATTAGGTCATAATGTTATGGATCATCATTATAATCTTGGTGTGTCGGGAGAAATAGAAGGCTTCACTGACATTGCGGAACAAGGTCGTCGCCCTTGCGGGTTTTATATTCCACGCTTTGCAAATTTTGCAGGCGATACAAAGAAAAGAGATTTTGTAAGAGGTTTCGGATACCAGGGCAGTGCAAGCAGGACTGGTTGGGGTCGTGAAATTGCTGAATTGAATGTTGGCAGCGAATTTAAAGATGCATTAAGCGAGCCGGGGAAATGGCGTATTGGTGCAACTGGTTTTGGTGAAATTCTTCCCTATCATGAAAACAAAATTTACTTAGACAAAAATAGAAAAGATAAATGGGGCTTGCCTGTTCTCGCAATGGATGCTGAAATAAAAGATAATGAAATGAAGATGCGGGTAGCTATTAAAGAAGAACTCAAAGAAATGCTAGATGCGGCAGGAGTTAAAAATTTAAGCACATATGATAGTGGGCATGCTATCGGGCATGGTATTCATGAAATGGGAACGGCAAGAATGGGAAATGATGCAAAGACAAGTGTTTTAAATAAACATAATCAAGTGTGGGATGCAATGAATGTTTTTGTAACTGATGGAGCTTGTATGACCAGTGCTTCCTGTGTAAATCCGTCGCTAACTTACATGGCATTTACAGCACGAGCGGCTGAGCATGTAGTTAATGAATTAAAAAAACAAAATCTTTAATACATAAATACAACCAAATGGAAAGAAGAGAACTCTTAAAAATGGTCGCACTGGCTACAGGCGGCGTTGTAATAGGCGGAGAATTTTTTCTTGCAGGATGTAAAAGCAAGGATGCTGGAGTAGCAGGAACTGCTTTTTCAGCAGATAATATTGCTTTTCTTGATGAGGTAGCAGAAACCATTATACCAAAAACCACGACTGCGGGTGCTAAAGAAGCAGAAGTTGGCAAGTTCATGACTGTTATGGTAAATGATTGCTATGAAGAAGCTGATCAAAAAACATTTCATGAAGGAATGAAGAAATTAGACGAGGCTTGTAATAAAATGCATGGTCATAGTTTTATGAAAGCTGAACCAGCTCATCGTAAAGAATTATTGACCTCGCTTGATAAGGAAGCAAAAGAATACATGAAAACTAAAAAGAAAGAAGATCCTAATCATTATTTTTTAATGATGAAGCAACTTACTTTAATGGGCTACTTTACTTCAAAACCAGGATTGGAGCAAAACTTCAACTATCAGCAAGTGCCGGGTAAATATGATGGAGCTGTGCCTTATAAAAAAGGAGATAAATTGTTTGTTTAATATTTAATCAATATACATATGAAAAGAAATGAGTTTTTGAAATTAAGCGGCGGACTTGCATTGGCAGGGCTTGGATCAAAGTCAGGTTTTGCTTCGTTTGCCGGGGAATCAGCTAAACTGAAAAATTTTGGGATCCAGCTATGGAGTGTTCGTGATGATCTTGCAAAGGATCCAAAAGGAGTATTAAAACAATTATCATCTTATGGTTATAAACAAATAGAAAGCTTTGAAGGTGGTAAAGGAATGTTTTGGGGAATGAGCAATGCAGAATTTAAAGCCGAGATGGATAAGTTAGGAATGAAAATAATTTCCAGCCATTGCGACATCAGTAAAGATTTTGAAAAGAAAGCAGCTGATGCAGCGGCTATCGGAATGAAATACCTGATCTGTCCCTATAAAGGACCGCAAAAAGATCTCGATGCATTTAAAAAATTTGCGGATGAGTTTAACCAGAAAGGTGAGATATGCAAGAAGAACGGAATTCGTTTTGCCTATCACAATCACGATTATTCATTTGTTACAATGAATGGTGAAACGGGACAAGATGTGATGATGAAGAATACAGACGCAAGTCTTGTCGATTTTGAATTGGATATGTATTGGGTTGTAGCCGCAGGACAGGATATTGAAATATGGCTGAAAAAATATCCAAAGCGTTTCCGCTTATGCCATGTAAAAGATCGTAAGAAAGGAGCACCATTAATTGACAAAGATGAAAGTGTTGTGGTTGGTACGGGAAGTATTAACTATCCAAAGATCCTAAAGACTGCAAAGAAATATGGAATGGAATATTATATTGTAGAACAGGAAAAGTGGGAAGGAACAACACCAATGCAAGCTGCACAGGCTGATGCTGTTTACATGAAAACGCTTTCTATCTGATAAAATTACGATAACGCATTTCTCAAAGCCCTGACCTCGTCGGGGCTTATTTCATTATTAGAATAACTCTCTGTAGAATCTGCAAAAGCAGGATGGATGAACTGCATGGGGCTTTTTGCTTTTCCACGAAGTGAAGAATGAAATTCTATGCAACCAGTCTTTTCTGCCAGCATTTTAATATTATCTTTTCTTACACCACTGCCGGGCAGAATGATGATTCGGTCATCTGCTTTTTTATTTAGCTCAGCAATAAGATCAACTCCTTCGCTTACTGCTGGCTTTTGTCCTGAAGTAAGAATTCTTTGACAGCCTATTTCTATCAATTCTTCCAATGCTGCGAATGGATCTTTACAGCGATCAAATGCACGATGAAAAGTAACTTCTAATGGATACGCAAGCTCGATCAGTTCAGAAGTTCTTGTCATATCAATCGTTCCATCCATATTCAGTAAACCAATTACTATTCCTTCACATCCTATTTCCTTACATAGTTTAATATCATTCTTCATTATTTCAAACTCATCCTTGGTATAAAGAAAATCACCTCCTCTAGAGCGAATGATCGGGAATAAAGCGATATCAAAAGCTTCTCTGCATTTTTTTATATGAGCATAAGAAGGGGTAGTACCTCCTTCTGCAAGATTTGCGCAAAGCTCTATTCGATCTGCGCCGCCTTCAACTGCTGATTTAGTGGTCAGAAAATCGGAGGTAGCGATCTCAATTAAATACTTCATTTATTTTTTTGTCGGGTTAAACCAGCTTTTAGATTTCACCAATTTCTCCAATTCATTTGTCCTGATCGCATACTCAAATCCAGGGTGAATGGCAAAACTTCCAACTTGGCCTTTTTTATTTACTGCAAGAAACGCAACCTGAATTTCTTTTACTTTATCTCCTTTGATCTTTACAATGCGTTCTACAATTTTCTTGCAAGCTGCTTCAGGTGAGAGGCCCTGTCTCATTAATTCAACAACCGAATGCGAACCGGCAACACGGATCACATCTTCGCCCTGTCCTGTTGCGGTACATGCCCCTACTTCATTATCTACAAATAATCCCGCACCGATAATTGGTGAGTCCCCTACTCTTCCACGCATTTTAAATCCTGCACCACTGGTTGTACAGCTGCCACTTAAATTTCCAAATGAATCCATAGCTACCATTCCAATTGTATCATGATTCCATTCTCCGTTCTCTAATTTAGTTGGCGCAAATGGTCCATGTCCTTGTTTATTTTCTACATTGATCGCCGGTGGTTTGTATTCTGATTTTTTCAACCAGTTTTCGTATGCCTTCTTTGCATCGTCTGAAAGCTTTTGTTCTTCCAAAGGAAATCCTTCTGCAACTGCAAATTGTTGTGCACCGGCACCCACAAGCATTACATGCGGCGTTTTCTCCATCACTCTTCTTGCAACTGAGATCGGATGTTTTATTCTTTCTAAAAATGCAACACTGCCGCAGTTGAATTTATCATCCATAATGCTGGCATCAAGTGTAACAAAGCCATCACGATCAGGATTAGCGCCAAGACCAACACAGCAATTTTGTGAATCCTCCGTGACCATTACGCCTTTCTCCACTGCATCTATTGCTTTCCCTTTCTTACTCAACACTTCCCAGGCAGCTTTATTAGCGGCAATACCTGCGTCCCAGGTAGAAATGACAACTGGTTTTCCTGTAATTATTTCCTGTGACGGGGTAGCTTGTACTTTGTTCGTCAATAAAGCTGCGAAAGAAGTAAAAGCTGAAGCATGAATAAACTTTCTCCGGTTGATCATTGTTTAGATATTAGTAAGCCGAAATTAACGGATTCACCAATAAAAACTGCCAAAACGATGTTTCAATTATCATACATCAATTCCAACTCTGCCATAAAGCCTGAACTTTGCCATAGATTTGTTTCAAATCAATTAGGAACAGATTTTGACAAAATACATTCATCATGAAAATAGAAATAATATCAGGAAGTCCCAGAGTGAATAGTGTAACAAGAAGAGTGGCTTTACATCTAAAAAAATGGTTGGATAATAATACAGAACATGAAACTGGGATCATAGATATGAAAGACTGGAATTTGCCACCGGTGCAATCGGTTTTTGTATCTATTGACAGAACACCGGATGAATTTAAGCCGCTTGCTAAAAGAATTTTTGAAGCTGATGCGTTTATACTCGCTACACCGGAATACAATGGAAGTTATTCGCCAGCGATGAAAAATTTGCTTGATCATTTTCCAAAACAGCATCATAAACCTTTTGGAATTGTGACAGCATCGCCCGGTGGATTTGGCGGCATCAGGGCATCCCAACAATTGCTTCTTTTAATACCTTCTTTATTTGGTATCGTGTCGCCTTATATGTTGATCGTACCTGCGGTTGATAAAAAATTTGACGAACAGGGAAATTTGCTCGATAGCAATTTTGAAAAAAGTGTACACAACTTTATCACTGAACTTTTGTGGTTAGCCGAAAAGGTGGTGAAAGAAAAGTCTGTTGTATAAATTGCTGAAGTGATTACTGAAAGTACAAGAATGCGACCCTTCGGCGAGCTCAGGGTAAACTGCGACGCAATTGTCGAATGAAGAATAGAAAGATGAATGGAGCGTCGCAACAAAAGTTTAATAGTAGTAATTCAGTTTGTAAAAAAAATAAAAAAGGATATATCATGAAGACAATTCTTCATAAAGCAAACACGAGAGGTCATGCGAATCATGGCTGGCTCGATAGTTATCACACTTTCAGTTTCGCAGGTTACCATGATCCTGAACGAGTTCATTTTGGTGCCTTAAGAGTTTTGAATGATGATACAGTGGCCGGTGGTATGGGTTTCGGCACACATCCGCATGATAACATGGAGATCATTTCTATTCCAACCAGCGGTGACCTGCAACATAAGGATAGTATGGGCAATACTCAAGTGATAAAACAAGGTGATGTGCAGGCGATGAGTGCAGGAACTGGTATTCAGCACGGCGAAAAGAATAAGAACCCCGATAAACCTGTTAAGTTTTTCCAGATCTGGGTTTTTCCCAATAAGAAAAATGTAGAACCACGCTATGATCAGAAAAATTTTTCTGATGCAGATAAGCATAATAAACTATTGACGGTTGTTTCACCGATCGGCACAAATGATGGTGGTGTACAAATTCACCAGGATGCATGGTTTAGTTTGGGAAAGCTGGATAAAGATTTCAGTACAGATTATAAATTAAAGAATAATAAGAACGGTGTGTATGCATTTGTGATCGAAGGTTCGGTTTCTATCAATGGTGAAAAACTGGAGAAAAGAGATGGATTGGCAATTTATGAAACAGATGATCTGAAAATTAATGCCGACAATGATTCAGAATTATTATTAATGGAAATTCCACTTTATAATTAAAATATTATGAGCAATCAAAGATCAGTTGAAGCAGTAATAGCACCGCCTCCACCACATATGGTTGGTGATGGTTTCAGAGTGCATAATTTTTTTCCCGGTACAAAACAGATCGGAAAAACAAGAATGAGTCCTTTCTTCATGCTTGACTATGGTTCTAAAATAGATTTCAGTCCGAAAGATGAGCCACGTGGTGTTGGTGTGCATCCGCATGCTGGGTTTGAAACAGTGACGATAGCATACCATGGTAAAGTAGCGCATCACGATAGCGCAGGTAACAGCGGCATCATTGGCGAAGGCGATGTACAATGGATGACTGCAGGTTCAGGTCTTTTACATAAAGAATATCATGAAGAAGAATTCAGCAAGAAAGGTGGTCCATTTCAAATGGTACAGTTGTGGGTTAATCTTCCTGCAAAGGATAAAAAAACAAAACCAAAATACCAGGAGATCACCAATAGTAAAATGGGCAGGTATAATTTGTCCGGTGAAAAAGGTTTTGTTGAAGTAATTGCAGGTGAATATAATGGAGTAAAAGGACCTGCCACAACATTCACTCCTATCCAAACCTATAATGCAAGATTGAAAAAAGATGCAAAGCTTGATCTAAGTTTTCCAAAAGAATTCAATACTGGATTGCTGGTAATAGAAGGAAATGTAAAAGTGAATGGCATCAATGCCCATGCAGATCATTTTGTTCTTTTAAAAAATGATGGAGAAGTTTTTTCTCTTGAAACAACAGAAGATTCGATCATATTAATTCTATCTGGTGATCCGATCAACGAGCCGATCGTTGCCTACGGACCATTTGTGATGAATACATGGGAAGAAATAGAACAGGCAGTGGATGATGTGAATGCGGGAAAATTTGGGGTGTTGGCAGATTAAAAATATTTTCTATGGAAAACACTTGAAAACGTCAGCCCTGGCTGGCGTTTTTCTTTGCCATAAAATTCATGAGATTTTTTCTTGCATTATTCTGAATTGCTCTTTTCATAAAGCCAGTCCAGCCAAACCATATACCTTTCCATCCAAGTGCCTGGCCGATCCATGTACTCAACCTGAATGCATCACTATGCTCAATGATCTTTCCATCTTTTATCCGCATAAAGGCTTTTATATTATTGGTCACTTTATTTCCTGTTTTTGAAAAAATATACCTGGCGATCCATTTACAAGTGGCATATTCTTCATCGATCAATTCAATATCTGAGTATGTCAGGAAAAAATCTTTTGCGTTCTTACATAACATTTCCCACATGCATTTTACCTCATCAGCTTTTAATGTAAGAAAAACAGGATCGCTGAAAATTATATCATCACTGTAGCAATCATTCATGGTTTTATAGTCCAATCTTTGAAAAGCAGAATAAAATCGTTCAATGACTTGCTTATTATCACTCATAAAATAGTTAGTTGATGTAGATAGAGAATACCTAAATTTAATACCCAAATCTAAATCATCATGCTACGCAAACTGTTTCTTCTTTCGTTTTTATTTTCCTTTTTATTTACAACAGCACAAACTGACCAGGATAGTTTATGGATCCGTGAGAATTATACAAAAAAAGAGATCTATATCACAATGCGGGATGGCGTAAAGCTTTTCACTGCGGTTTATACACCAAAAGACATGAGTGAGAAACACCCGATATTGATGAACCGCACTCCTTATTCATGTGCTCCTTATGGTGCTGACTTTTCAGGTCGCCTTTTATTAAGCCACTGGAAATATTATTGTCGTGAAAATTATATTATCGTGATCCAGGATGTAAGGGGAAGATGGATGAGTGAAGGTGAGTTTGTGGATGTACGTCCATTTATCAAAGACAAAAAAACAAATAATGATATTGACGAAGCAAGCGATACTTATGATGCTATTGATTGGCTGATAAAAAATTTACCGAACAATAATGGTAATGTTGGAGCATTTGGAATTTCTTACCCCGGATTTTATGCAACAATGGCTGCGGCATCAGCTCATCCTGCGTTGAAAGCAGTAAGTCCACAGGCGCCGGTCACTGAATGGTTCTTAGGTGATGATTTTCATCATAACGGTGCATTCTTTCAAATGGATGGATTTAGTTTTTATTCAGGTTTTGGCAAACCAAGACCGAAGCCAACAACAATTGGTCCATCCGGATTTGATTTTAGGATCAGGGATGGTTATGAATTTTATTTACAGGCGGGTACTTTAAAAAATCTTGCGAAGATGATGGGAGACAGTATAAAATTCTGGAAAGACATGTACGAACACCCCAACTATGATGAATGGTGGAAGGCACGCAATGCAAGAAATGCCATGTATAATATTAAACCTGCTATGCTTACTGTTGGCGGTTTATTTGATGCGGAAGATTGTTACGGTGCATGGAATCTATACAAGGCGATTGAAAAACAAAACCCCGGTATTCATAACAAATTAGTGATGGGCCCGTGGAGTCATGGTCAATGGAGCAGTCGTGATGGTACAAGAATGGGAAATATCCAGTTTGGCTCAAACACTGCTTTGTGGTATCAGAATAATATCGAGATTCCATTCTTTAATTACTATTTAAAAGGAAAAGGAGCTGATCCTAATTTATCTGAAGCAACAATTTTCTTTAGTGGAGAAAATCAATGGCATAATTTAAATCAATGGCCACCAGCTAATACCACTAACCAGCCAATTTATTTTCAACCAAACGGAAATTTGTCATGGAATAAACCAACTGCATCTAAAAGTGCAAGTGAATATATCAGCGATCCTGCGCATCCTGTCCCTTATACTGAAGATGTTCATTTCAATCGTACCGCTGCTTATATGAACGATGACCAGCGTTTTGCCTCAAGAAGAACAGATGTATTGACTTTTCAAACGAATGTTTTAAGTGAAGACTTAACTCTTGCGGGACCTGTTGTTGCAGATCTTGCAGTGAGCATAACCGGAACAGATGCAGATTTTGTTGTAAAGATCATTGATGTGTTTACTGATGATTTTAGTTACCCCAACTCCGCAGCGCAACAAGGTCGTGCTGGTGGAGGAAGTTATCCGATGGGTGGTTATCAAATGTTGGTGCGAGGCGAGATCATGAGAGGCAAATTCAGAAACAGTTTTGAAACCCCTGCCCCATTTACGCCCAATAAAATAGAAAAAGTAAAATTCGATCTGCCAGATGTGGCGCATACATTTAAGAAAGGCCATCGCCTGATGATACAGATACAAAGCAGTTGGTTTCCTTTAGCAGATCGCAATCCGCAAAAATTTGTAAATATTTATGAGGCTGATATTACAGATTTTCAAAAAGCAACGATAAGAATTCATCATGATGCAACAAATAGCAGCAATATTATTTTACCGGTGATGAAGTAAAACGTTTGCGTAAAATTATCGTCCCGCTCCTAGGCGGGACTTTTTGTATCATTGCATAAATTAATATTGATGAAAACGATTGTATTAACCTTTTGTGTCTTATTTAGCTCGGCACTTTATTCACAGTTAAATATTATCCCACAACCTGCTGAAATGAATTTGGGAAAAGGAACTCACAAATTAAAAACTCCTTTACAAATAGTGTATGATGCACCTGCAAAAAAGTCTGCAGAGTTCTTAGCTGACTATTTAAAACGATTTTATAATGTAAACAGCAAATTGACTCTCTCTTCAGGTTCAAGTCGGGATGCAAATTATATTACGCTAGTGACAGGTGCTACCAGTAGAAAAGGCGAATATGAACTTAAAATAGACAAACACTTATCTATCTCAGGAGATGAAGAAGGTGTTTTTTATGGAGTGCAAACCCTTATTCAAATGCTGCCTCCTCATGTTTCAAATAATCAGATCGAACTTCCTTATGTAACGATCAAGGACTATCCCCGCTTTGGTTATCGTGGCATGCATCTCGATTGCGGTCGCAATTTTATGTCCATTGATTTTGTCAAAAAATATATTGACTATCTCGCTTTTCATAAAATGAATTATTTCCATTGGCATTTAACGGAAGACCAGGGCTGGCGTATTGAGATAAAAAAATATCCTCGCCTTACTGAAGTCGGTGCATGGAGAAACGGCACTATCATTGGTCGTCATCCGGGGATGGGAAATGATAACAAAAAAGCCGGTGGCTTTTATACACAGGAGCAAATAAAAGAGATCGTAAAATATGCGTCTGATCGATATATCACTGTTATTCCTGAAATAGAAATGCCGGGGCATGGAAGTGCCGCAATTGCTGCATATCCTTCTTTAAGTTGTTTTCCTGATGAGCCTACGAAAAATTATTTTCCAAAAAATGGAAAATGGGCAGGTGATTCAACAGGCAAACAAGTGCAGCAGGCATGGGGAGTTTATAGTGATGTTTTTTGTGCAGGCAAAGAAGAAACATTTAAATTTTTACAGGATGTGATCGATGAAGTAGTTCAGTTATTCCCTGCAAAATATATTCATGTGGGTGCAGATGAATGTCCAAAAGAGAATTGGAAACGCTGTCCTAATTGTCAAAAAATAATCAAGAATAATAATCTGAAAGATGAGCATGAACTGCAAAGCTATTTTATACAAAGGATGGAAAAATATATCAATAGCAAAGGAAAAACATTGATTGGCTGGGATGAAATACTTGAAGGTGGACTTGCACCAAATGCAGTTGTAATGAGCTGGCGCGGCGAAGCTGGCGGCATTGAAGCTGCCAAACAAAAACACCAGGTGATCATGACACCGACAACTTATGTTTATTTGGACTATTCGCAAACCGAAAATGAAGACAGTGTGGTTATTGGTGGCAATCTTCCGGTTGAAAAAGTTTATAGTTATGATCCTGTTCCGAAAGAATTAAACAAAGAACAAGCAAAATATATAATGGGAGCCCAGGCAAATGTGTGGAGTGAATACATGAACAATCCACGCAAAGTTGAATATATGATCTTTCCCCGCCTGAGTGCAGTAAGCGAAGTTCTTTGGAGCCAGAAAGAAAAAAAGAACTGGGATAATTTTGAAAAAAGATTACAAGTGCAATTCAAACGCTATGATCTTTGGAAAGCAAATTATAGTAGGGCTTATTATGATCTGAAAGCAACAGTAATTCCAACTGAAAATTTTGATGGAGTTTTGTGGAAACTTGAAACAAAAAATCCATCAGCACAGATCAAAACTGTTTCACATTTTGCTGGCCGGTCTTATGAATTAAGATTTAATGAAGGAGTAAATTATACAGCCCCTATCCCCGTTAAAGCAACACAATTAGTTGCAGCTATAGCCATGGTAAATGGGAAAGCAATGAGTAACCCGATCTCTCAAAACATTTTATTTAATAAAGCGACTGGTAAAAAAATTACTCTTACGACTTCGCCATCGCCTACTTATAAAGGCGACGGTGCATTTACATTGGTGAATGGTATACAAAATGAGAACGGGCTTTCAAAGAGTAAACAATTCCTTGGTTTCTCCGGCACAGATTGCGAAGCAATCATTGATCTTGGCAAAGAAGAAAAGATCTCTAATGTCATTGTGCATTGCTTAAGAGAAACCGGAAGCTGGATATATCAGCCATTAACGGTAGAAGTTTTTATTTCTTCTAATGGAACCGATTTTACTTCTGCCGGTCTTACTGACGATTTCATAATTAAAACAAAGGGGCTTGAAACAGGAACTATGAAAGTCGAATTCCCTGGAAAGAGTAGTCGTTATGTAAAAATTGTTGTAAAGAATTGGGGCGTAATTCCAGACGGTAATGCCGGAGCTGGTAACAAAGCATGGTTGTTTGTTGATGAAATAGAAATCAGTTAACTCTTGATCTTATAAACCACTGAAACACGAAAGACACGGGGAAACACAAAGTTTCTCCGTGTCCTTTTATATCCCTGTGTCTGTATAGTAAAAAGCTATAATCAACCGATTGCCCAAACGCAAATTGCTATTATCTTTCATCATAACAGAGCAATTCGGTATTTTCGCTAAAACCCCTTTGCCAACATGACAATGGTTGATTCATTTGAAAAGATCCCGGTAAAAATTTATCCTGATCTTAAGTCCGGATCTAAAGCAGTTGCAAAACAGATAGCCGATTTCATTCGGGAAAAACAAAAGAAAAAAGAAAAATGTGTGCTGGGTCTTGCAACAGGATCTACTCCTAAAACTTTATATGCTGAGTTAGTAAGAATGCATAAAGAAGAAAAGCTGAGCTTTAAAAATGTAATTGCTTTTAATCTTGACCAATACTATCCTATCAGTAATGATGCGCTGCAAAGTTATCAGCGTTTTATGAAAGTGAATCTTTTCAATCACATCGATATTGATCCAAAGAATACACATATACCTAACGGAGAAATAAAAAAAGAAGATATAAAGGAACATTGTCGTCAATACGAAAAGATGATAGAAGATGCCGGCGGTATAGATCTGCAGATCCTTGGCATCGGAATTAATGGTCATATTGGTTTTAATGAACCCGGTTCCAGCATTCATTCTAAAACAAGACTGATCAGTCTTGATAACTCAACACGAATTGCAAATGCATATGAGTTTGCCAATATTTCCGAAGTTCCCCGTCTCGCTATTACTA
>JBIOVR010000037.1:0-3018 GCA_044867875.1 Chitinophagaceae bacterium | reverse complement strand
TCTTTTGGGTAGAAAAACATTTGAGATCTGGGCCAACTACTGGCCTGAACATGGAGACTTTTGGCCGGGTATTAATGCAGGAACAAAATATGTAGTTTCCAAAAAAATGAAAAAGCCGAACCCATTAGTTACAGGGTGGAAGAACTCAGTATTAATAAGAAACCTGGCAGATATCAAAAAACTCAAAAAATCAAAAGGTTCGGACATTCAAGTTTTGGGAAGTAGTAAACTTATCCAACTATTACTTAAGAATGACCTTGTAGACGAACTCAGACTCAAAATTTATCCGTTGACTTTAGGCAAAGGAAAAAAACTTTTTGACAACGGCCCGATTCCGGCAGCATTTACATTAACAGAGAGCATTGTTACATCAACCGGAGTTATTATTGCCCGTTACAATCGAGCCGGAAAAGTAAAGACAGGTACTGTTGGATCTTAAGAAGAAATAAATCCGATGACTATCGGATAAGAAAAATAAAAGCCGGCATTTTAAACCGGCTTTATTATTATGTATTTCAATGCTTAACTATAAACTGCAAATCATAAACTAAAACTCTTACTGAATCACCTTTATCACTCCTGCCCCATTGTACGAATGATACTCTCCATTATACATTGCATCGGCACTGACAGGTCCCATTTTATAAATGCCTGGCGATACAGCACGAACGGCATAATAAAAATTCTTCTTTGTGCGATCTGCATCAACAAAGAAATGAATGCGATCATCACGAACATCAAGCGATCTTACATCTGCCGCGTCTTTTATCCAATCCATTCACGGTATTTCTTTTGTCCGTGGATTCTCAATTTCAAAACCAGCAGGCAACAGGTCAGTGATCACCACATTTTCAATATTGGTTGAATATGAACGCTCCAATGTGATGTTGACAATGATCAGATCGTTCTGTTTGAATGTATTTCCTGTCAGCTGCTTTCCATTACGATCATAAAAACGTTTCCGTACGCGGAGATAATTATCTTCTTCTTTATATGCGCCGCTTGTACTGATACCTTCTGCCACCCAGAAATAATATAAACGGCCGCTGCCTTTTGTTTCAATATCAATATTCGTTCCTTTCAATGCGGCCTGGTTACCTGTCCATTGACCACCATCCACTTTTGCAACAGTTTTACCGTTTACTTTTATATCAGCAGTTACATCAGATTTATTCGCTGATCTTGCCAATTTACCGAGAGATAAAAATGAAAATGCTCTTTCCTGTGTGCTGAGCCAGTAACGTGATTTCAATTTATCACTTACATGTTTTGCCATGAGACCGATCTGGCTATTTCCGGGATCGGCATCGATCAATGCATTTAATGCAATGGCTTCATCACGAACATCGGAATAAAAACTTCCTCCTGTTTGTGGTACTGATTCTTCACCTGCAAATGCCGAAGGCAATAATGAATTGAATGACTTTTTATCGCCAGCCGCTGCATACGCAGCGGATAAAAGATAGCGGCTATCCAATGCCAGCAACTGCTGATTTGATTTATAATAATTCATGGCTGATGTATTTGCTTTGCCTGCCAATGCCAATACATATAATCCGTAAGCCACTTCTTTTGGAGCGATCATCTTGCTTTGATTACGATTGTAATAATAACTGATCGTTTCCCTGTTCTTTAATCTTCCATTGATATAAGCAAGTGTTGTTTCTATCAAACTATTGTCAACATCGAAGCCTGCTTTCTTTGCCTCGAGTAAGAAATGCGCCGCATACACTGTGGCCCACCAATGCTCCGTATCATCATTATCCCAAAGCATGATACCGCCTTTATATGTTTGCCGCATCTTTATTTTACGGATCGCTTCAAGGATATTGCTGTTTGCATTTGTTTTTAATTTTTGATTGAGACCCATCATATCGGCCATATCGCCATAATATAATTGAGGGAATGCAGCAGAAACAGTTTGTTCAGTACATCCGTAAGGATACTCCACGAGATAACGAAGATGATCTCCCAATTCCAATGCAGGTGAGCGGCTTACTACAAGTTTGTAAGCAATGCTTGATGGAATAAAATCATTCAGGCCAATATTTATTTTTTGATTTGCTCCTCCCGCAATTGAACCACTGCCCGAAACTTTTTGCAATGGAGAAGCAGGGCGTATAGATATTTCTGTTTCGTCATTGAATTTTTCCCCCATGCCATTTACTGCTATTTTTATTTTACCAACTGCAACTGAAGGGTCAGCTGCTACCTGGAAAACTGCACGGCCTTCACTGTTTGCATTAATAGCGACAGATTGATCATTTCCTCCAATAATTTTCAATGGACCTTCCACTGAGATCGCAGCAGAAATGTTTGTTGACTTTGAAGTTGTATTACTCAAAGTCACAGGAACTGTTACTGTATCGCCGGGACTTAAAAATCTTGGCAATGCTGTACTGATAACGATCGGATCAGCAACTGTCATTGTGTTTTCGCTGCTACCAAAACTTTGATCTTTGTATGCAACAGCCATCAATCTTATTTCGCCGCTGAATTGAGGAATGGAAAATTCAAAGCTTGCTTCACCATCTCCGTTTGCTTGCTGTATACCGCTCCAGTAAGAAACGATCTTTATTCTTTTTGCAGGCATCGGGTTCACTCTTTTGCTCATATCCAATTCACCATCGCCGCCGGTGCTGCTGAACTTGGCTCTTATCTCCGGGAACAACAATGGATAAAGATCAAATGCAGTGACCTGTAATGCTTTTTTCTGGTAAAAGAAATCATACGGATCAGGTGTTTCAAAATTGCTTACCTGCAATACGCCATTATCAACAGCTGATAATGTAACATAACTACCGGGTGCAGCTTTCACCGTTACCTTTTGTTTTGTTTTTGAACGAACAGCTTTTGTTGCAACGATATCAACCTGCATCTTCCTGCTTTTCTCTTCCACTTTCACACTTTTAAATCCATGTGCAACTGTAAGTGGCAGATCAGAAAGTTCATGTGGTTTGATCAGCGTTGCAGTGATATAAACATTTGGCACATGCTCAGAAGTTAATGGCAGATCAA
>JBIOVR010000036.1:0-9216 GCA_044867875.1 Chitinophagaceae bacterium | reverse complement strand
GAGTAATCGCTGGAAGTTATCCTGCTTTCTTTATGTCATCATTTAATCCATCAAGGGTTTTAAAAGGAACTTTTAAAGCAGCAAATGCATTGGTCACTCCAAGAAAGTTATTGGTGATATTGCAATTTACATTTGCTATTATTCTTATCATTTGTACCAGTATAGTTAAGCAACAGATCGATCATGCCCGCAACCGGGAAAGCGGGTATACAAAAGACAATTTGATCTATCATTTTCTTTCAGGTGACCTGGAAAAAAATTATACTCTTGTTAAAAATGAAATATTAGCTGCTGGCCTTGCAAAATCCATTACTAAAACAAGTGCACCACTTACACAAGGATGGAGTGATAGTTGGGATTTTCAGTGGGAAGGAAAAGATCCTAATGATAAAACAGATTTTGACCGGTACAATGTTGATGATAATATAGTAGCTACAGCCGGATTGACGCTGGTGAAAGGTCGTGATATGAATTTAAAAGAATATCCAACTGATTCACTGGCAATGATCATAAATGAAAGTGCAGCTAAAGTCATCAACTTTAAAGACCCCATCGGTCAGCTCATAAAAGATGGGGATACAAAATATCATATCATAGGAGTGATAAAAGATTTTATCCTTCAATCACCTTACTATCCAACAAAGCCGATGCTGATAGGTGGTGCAAAAGGGTGGTTCAACGTGATGCATATAAAATTGAATGGCGCAAATTCAACTGCAGATAACCTGAAGAAGCTGGAAGTGATCTTTAAGAAATACAATCCTGAATATCCATTTGAATATCAATTCGTCGATGATGAATATGCAGCCAAATTTAAAGCAGAAGAAAGAACCGGGACATTAGCGGCTTTATTTGCTGCATTGACCATATTTATTTCCTGTCTTGGGTTGTTTGGCCTGGCAACTTATATGGCTGAGAACCGTATTAAAGAAATTGGTGTAAGAAAAGTGTTAGGCGCATCAATTTCTGGAATTACAGCATTGCTTTCGAAAGATTTTCTGAAGCTGGTAATGATCTCATTCGTGATCGCAAGTCCAGTAGCATGGTGGATGATGCATACATGGCTTCAAAATTATCCATATAGAGTTGCTATCCAGTGGCAGGTATTTGTATTTGCAGGAGTTATTTCATTTCTTATTTCGATCATTACAGTAAGCTACCAGGCAATAAAAGCAGCATTAGCTAATCCGGTAAAATCATTACGAACAGAATAAAAACACTGTTATGATAAAAAATTATTTAAAAATAGCTTATCGGAATCTTGTAAAATACAAGTTCATTTCCTTCATAAACATTTTTGGATTGACCGTAGGGTTAGCTTGTTGTATGCTGATCCTTACTTATATTCTGAATGAGTTGAGCTATGATAAATATCAGCCGAATGCAGACAGGGTTTATCGTGTTACAAGAACTTTTTTAAACCCCGATACAAAAGCAGTTTCACTTACATTAAGCACAATTGCGCCGCCATTTGCGCCATTGTTAAAAAATGATTTTGGAGAGATCGAAGACATCACCCGTACTATATCAAATGGCACTACGCCGATGAAGTATGAAGAGAAGATGTTTAATGAAGACAATGTGATGTTTGCTGATGATCATTTTTTCAATTTTTTTAAAGCAGATGTTGTAAAAGGCGATCCAAAAAGAGCTTTGTCAGATCCATATACCGTAATGATGACGGAGGAAATAGCCAAAAAATATTTTGGTAATGACGAGCCCATGAACAAAATGATCCGTATAAACCTGGGCAACTATTTTGATTTTAAAGTTACCGGTGTTTACAAAACTTTTCCTTCTAACACTCACTTTCATCCCGATATCATGCTTTCGTTTAACACACTAAACGATACATTGATATATGGAGCAGAAAACCTGAGAACGAATTGGGGCAATAATTCATTTTTTACTTATATCCGCTTACCAGAACATTATGATCAAAAAAAGTTAGCATCGCAGTTCCCCGCTTTTATTGACAAACATGTTGAAACTGGTCCAAAACACAAGGCTTCAGAATGGACAACACTTGGTCTTCAAAAATTAACCGATATACATCTTATGTCTCACACAGATTACGAGGCAGAAGAAAATGGTGATATTAAACGAGTGTATATTTTTTCAGCTATTGCACTATTCATTTTGTTGATCGCTTGCATAAATTATATGAACCTTTCAACGTCAAGATCAACATTGAGAGCAAAAGAAATTGGGATCCGGAAAGTTGCCGGTGCAGAAAGAAAGGAGATCGTTTTTCAATTTCTGAGTGAATCAATTTTAGTTTCCTATATCTCAATGATCTTAGCAATAACTCTTACCTGGTTAACCCTGCCCTGGCTAAACAAGATTTCAGGACAGGATCTTCCTATCGACATTTTATATAAATGGCAGATCATTGTTCCGCTTTTGCTGATACCTTTTGTTGTGGGGGTTATATCCGGAATATACCCTGCACTGTTCATGTCTTCATTTCAGCCAATAAAAGTTTTGAAAGGGTTTTTGAAAGCAGGTGGTGGTATTTCATTCAGAAAAGCTCTTGTTACTTTTCAATTTGCTATTTCTATTATTCTCATTATTGCTACAGGAATTGTTTTTTGGCAAATGAGGTATATGCAGAACAAAATACTGGGATTCGATAAAGAACATATTGTAAGCCTTCCTTATTCTACACAACTTAATGATCGCTATGAGGCATTCAGGAATGAACTGTTAGCAAATTCTAACATAAAAAATGTTGGGCGTTCATCCCGCATCCCTACGGGAAGATTATTGGATGCAATGGGAGCCAGGATGGAATCTGCGGATACATTGGCTCCTGTGAATGTGGATATAAAATTTGTATCTGCCGATCATGATTTTATTTCAACTTATGGAATAAAAGTAGTGGCCGGCAGAGGGTTTTCAAGAGACTATGGCATGGACACTTCGGCTTTTCTTATCAATGAGGCAGCTGCAAAAGTTCTCGGCTTTAAAAGTAGCGAAGATGCGATAGGCAAAAATTTTGGATACGGTAACCGCAGAGGAAAACTTATTGGCGTTTTCAATGATTTTCATTTTGAGTCATTGCATCAAAAGATCACACCACTTGTTTTATTGGTTCCAAGAGGAGCAGGTTCTTATGGAAGGATATCGATCAAGATCTCAGGATCAAATATACCTGCGGCCCTTAACCGTATTGAATCAACATGGAAAAATTTTCTTCCTGATACACCTTATCAATATACTTTCCTCGATGAAAATTTTTCGAGGCTTTATGAAGCAGAGCAGCGGCAAAAAACTATCCTGATCATTTTTGCATCCCTGGCAATTTTTATTGCTTGTTTGGGTTTGTTTGGTCTTTCAGCATTTGCGATCATGCAACGGCTCAAAGAAATTGGTATCAGGAAAGTATTAGGGGCAGATACATCAACAATTGTTGCACTGTTGTCAAAAGATTTTTTAAAACTGGTTGCCTTTGCAGCAATCCCTGCCTTTGTTGTTTCATGGTATTTTATGAATAAATGGTTAGAGGATTTTGCATATCGCATATCGATGCCATGGTGGATGTTTTTAACAGCGGGCATCCTGGCGGCGGTGATCGCATTGATCACAATAAGCTTCCAGGCGATAAAAGCGGCATTGACAAACCCTGTGAAGTCGCTTAGAACGGAGTAAATAATAGAGTGAAAAACCTGCCTGTCGGCAGGCAGGTTTAAGAACAGAATAGAACCGTGATTTAAATGATTTGAAAGGATTATGAGGAAAAATGAAGCTGAACAGAATTAATGTAGTATCCCGATAGCTATCGGGACGACGCATTTGTTCAATGTTGAATTGAACTTCGAACGGAGCGTCGCAAGGGACGATGAATAGAATTGTAAATGTTGATAATATAAAAAACTTATAAGCCATGATCAAGAATTATTTCAAAATGGCCTGGAGAAGCCTTTTAAAGCAGAAAGGATTTTCATTTATAAATATTTTTGGATTGGCTACAGGCATGGCTTGTAGTTTATTGATCTTTCTTTTTGTAAAAGATGAAACCAGCTATGATCGCTTTCACAACGATGCGAGTCAAATTTATCGTGTAGTAAAAGATTTTGTCAATGACGATGGCAGTCGTTTACCCGATGCCACTACACCACCGGCGTTAGCTCCTGCCATGCAGAAAGATATACCTGAAGTTGCCATCACGACCCGTGTTTTTCCTGGCTGGGGCGCTAATTTCTTAATAAAATACGGAGATAAAAAAATCAACGAAGACAAACTGTACAGGGTTGATAGCAGCTTCTTTGATGTTTTTACTTTTCCTTTCCTTCATGGAAATGCAAAAGATGCTTTTAAAGAAGTTCAATCCATTGTTCTCACTGAGTCTTCCGCAAAAAGATATTTTGGCAATGATAACCCGGTAGGAAAAACTTTGCAGATCGACAGGTTAGGTAATTTAATGGTTACCGGTGTATTAAAAGATGTTCCCCACGCTTCTCATTTTCATTTTGATTTTCTGATCTCTACACGAAAATTTGGTGGCAATATTGATGCTGATTGGGGTTTTTATAATTTTTATACATACGTTAAACTAAAACCCAATTCGGATATTACTGCGTTCACAAAAAAAGTGCAGGACGTATATAAAAGAAATAATACAGAAGCTACTAATATTTTTTATGTACAACCACTTACCGATATACATTTAACATCAAACCTGAAATGGGAACTGGAACCCAATAGCGACAAGCTATATGTTTATGTATTTACTATCATTGGCATCTTCATCCTTTTGATCGCAGGCATTAATTATGTCAATCTTACTACAGCCAAAGCTTCCGTAAGGGCAAAAGAAATTGGTGTTCGTAAGGTTACAGGTGCACTCAGGTCCTCATTGATCGCACAATTTTTAGTTGAATCTGTCATTACCTGTTTGCTGGCTGCTGTACTCGCCGTCATTTTCGCTCAATTATTATTGCCTGTTGCCAATGCATTAACTCTAAAGCAACTTACTGTAATTGACAATCCGGGTGTGTTAGGTTATATGCTGATTGGAGTTTTGTTGCTGGGAATGATCGCCGGTTTCTTTCCTGCCATTTATCTCTCCTCATTTAAACCTATTGCGGTTTTAAAGGGTTTGAAGGTGAGTGAAAAAGGTACGCTAAACCTTCGCAAAACTTTAGTGGTGGTACAATTCACTATTTCCATTGTGCTTATTATTGGCGTATTGATTATCTCACAGCAGATGCGTTATCTGCGATCCGCCAAATTAGGATTAAACAAAGAACAAGTGATTGTTGTGAAGAATGCGGATGCAATGACTGCTGCACAAAGAAATGCTTTTCAGAACACCCTTTCACAAGTTCAGGAAGTGAAGAAGGTTGCCACTTCGGATGGAGTAGTGGGAGGACAAAACTGGACCAATAGCATGAGTGTAAAAGGCTCGCAAAATTCGCAACTGGTAAATTTTATGAATGTGAGTTATGACTTTCTTAATGTGCTGGGAATAGAGATGAAAGCAGGAAGAAGTTTTTCCTCACAGTTTCCTGCAGATACTTTGAACAATGGGATCCCCGGAGGACCATTAGAGCAAACCATAGGTAGTATTATTCTTAACGAAACCGCGGTAAAAGATCTAGGGGTTACAGCTCCGGCAGTAGGGAAACAAATACTGTGGGATAACGATGCTGATACAATGTACTATGTTACGATCGTGGGTATAGCAAAAGATTTTCATTTTACCTCTTTGCGTAATGAAATCAAGCCATTTGCTTTCGTCAATAATCCTAATCGGGCAGCCAATTTTACTATCAAGCTTTCTATTGATAATGTACAAAGCAGTTTAGCACAAATCGAGAATACATGGAAGAAATTTTTGGCTGAAAGAGATTTTGAATATTATTTCTTAGATGAAACTTACGCAAAGCTTTATCAATCCGAAGAGCGTTTTCAAAAGGTATTTATCAATCTTGTGATCCTTGGTATTATCATAGCCTGTCTCGGGTTGTTAGGACTTACCACCTTCTCTGCGCAACAGCGGGTAAAAGAAATAGGTGTTCGCAAAGTTTTAGGCGCTTCGGTGCCCCATGTAGTGGCACTTCTTTCAAAAGATTTTTTAAAGCTGGTGCTTATTGCTTTGGTGTTGGCAATTCCTGTTGCATGGTGGCTGATGAATGAATGGTTAAAAGATTTTGCATACCGTATAAATATTGAGTGGTGGATATTTTTAGTAGCAGCCGTCATTGCGATCATTATCGCATTTGTAACTATCAGTACGCAAGCTATTAAAGCGGCTATCAGCAACCCGGTTAAATCATTAAGAACGGAATAAATTATTATATATGATAAGAAATTATTTTAAAACAGCATGGCGCAACTTGGTTAACAACAAGGGATACAGCGCTATTAATATTGGAGGACTTGCTGTAGGCATGGCTGTAGCAATGTTGATTGGTCTTTGGATTTGGGATGAATTGAGTTTTAATAAGTATCATAAAAATTATGATAGCATTGGCCAAATTTGGGCAGGTGGCACTGATCCCGAAACTTCAAAAATTGATGGTTCTGTTTCAATGCCTTTTCCATTAGGCGCCACCCTTAAAAATAATTACGGGCAAAATTTTAAACATGTATTGATGGCATGGTGGATTGGCGATTACACCCTTTCATTGAACAATAATAAATTCATAAAAAAGGGAGAGTTTATTGAGGCAGGTGCTCCTGATATGCTTTCGCTGAAAATGCTAAGCGGTACTTATGAAGCCTTAAACGATCCTCATTCAATTATTCTTTCCAAGTCAACTGCCGGTGCAATATTTGGAAAAGAAGACCCAATGAATAAAAGCCTGAAAATAGATAACCGCATTGATGTAAAAGTAACAGGCGTATATGAAGATATCCCGGAAAATAATCGTTTCAGCGAAGTGCAGTTTTTTTCTCCCTGGGCATTGTGGGTATCTTCTAATGACTGGATAAAGCAAAACGAAAATAATTGGGACAACAGGTCTTTTAATATTTATGTGCAGGCCAAGGATAATACCTCGGTGGAAGAAGTAAATGCAACTATAAAAAATTTGTATTTCAACAACGTCCCAAAAGATTATTTGAAAGAAATTCAGAAATATAAACCATTTGTGCAAATTGTTCCTATGAGCACCTGGCATTTGTATTCTGAATTTAAAAATGGTAAACCTGCTGAAGGTCGCATAACTTTTGTATGGCTATTTGCTATCGTTGGCATTTTTGTTTTAATGCTGGCTTGTATCAATTTTATAAACTTAAGTACAGCCCGGTCTGAAAAAAGAGCAAAAGAAGTTGGAATAAGAAAAGCAATAGGGTCATTAAAAGGACAATTAGTAAAGCAATTTTTAAGTGAATCATTTTTGGTGGTTTTCTTATCATTTATTATATCTGTTGTACTGGTAGTGTTATCTCTTTCTTGGTTTAATGAAATAGCGGATAAGAAGATGAGTTTGCCTTTTGGCAACATTTGGTTTTGGCTGATTGCAGTTGTATTTATTATTCTCACTGGATTTATGGCCGGCCTCTATCCCGCGTTTTATTTATCATCATTTAAACCTATAAAAGTGTTGAAAGGAGTATTCAGAACTGGAAGGTTTGCTGCTGCTCCCCGAAAAGTGTTAGTGGTACTGCAATTCTCCGTGTCGGTGGTTCTGATCATAGGAACTATTGTGGTGTACAATCAAATTCAATATGCCAAAAACAGGCCAGTGGGATATAATAAAAAAAGCCTGATAACCCTGTCATTACAAGACCCGAATTTTCAGGGAAAACAGGAAATCACGAGAAGTCTTTTGCAAAAAACCGGGGTGGTGGAAGATGTGGCTTATTCGCAGTCTCCTTTAACCGCTATTTATACTAATTCAGGCGGGTTTACTTGGGAAGGCAGGGATCCAAATGTTGATAATGATTTTGCTCTTTGCAGAATTTCGCATAGTTATGGTAAAACGGTGGGCTGGCACCTAATAGATGGTCGTGATTTTTCAAGCGCTTTCTTAACTGATTCTTCGGCAATCATTATTAATGAAGCTGCGGCTAAATACATGAAGCTTCAAAACCCGGTAGGTGAATTTATCACACATGAAAGCAGCCCCGAAAAGTTTAAAATTATCGGGGTAGTTAAAGATCTGATTATGCAATCTCCTTATGAGCCTGTTAAACAGTCATTTTTCATTTTGAATAGAAGATGGCAGGAACTAGGCCAGGTTAATATCAAATTAAAACCAACTGCTGTTGCCAATACGGCTATCCCAAAAATCGAAGCAGTTTTTAAAGATATTGTCCCTACGGCTCCGTTCGATTACAAATTTGTGGATGAAGAATATGCTGTAAAATTCAGCCAGGAACAACGTATCGGAAAACTATCATCCTTCTTTGCCATCCTTGCCATCTTCATTTCCTGTCTTGGTTTATTTGGTTTAGCATCATTCGTTGCGGAACAAAGAACAAAGGAAATAGGCATAAGAAAAGTTGTTGGTGCATCTGTTTTTAACCTTTGGCAATTGCTTTCAAAAGACTTTATTGTTTTAGTTATTGTTTCATGTTTCATCGCTATTCCTATTGCTTATTATTATATGAATGAGTGGTTACAAAAATATCAATACAGAACCACTATTTCGTGGTGGATTTTTGCGGCATCAATGGGTGGGGCATTGCTGATTACTTTATTAACGGTAAGCTTCCAGGCAATTAAAGCGGCTATCGCTAACCCTGTAAAATCATTAAGAACAGAATAAAACAATAGCTATGATCAAAAATTATTTTAAAACAGCATGGAGAAATCTTTGGAGACACAAATTATATTCATTCATAAATATAAAAGGTCTTACTGTTGGGTTAGCGGTCGGCATACTTCTCCTCTTATGGGTGCAGGATGAATTTAGTTACGACGGGTTTCATAAAAACGGGAAGAATATTTATAAAGTAGAGAATATGGTTGGTACTGGCGCCAGTCGTCAACTATGGTCAGTGACTGCTGCGCCGATCGGTGTTCTTGCTAAAAAAGAAATTCCGGGTGTGGAGGATGTGGTCAGGATAAGCGGTAACGGCTATTACCAGTTATTTAAATTCAAAGACAAGGTGTTTAGTGAACAGAATAATTTTTTTACTGATCCATCATTATTTTCAGTTTTCGATTTTAAATTAATTAAGGGAAATCCTTCCGATCCTTTTCCTGATAACAATTCTGTTGTGGTCACAGAAAGCATGGCCAAAAAATATTTTGGTAATGAT
>JBIOVR010000035.1:0-8224 GCA_044867875.1 Chitinophagaceae bacterium | reverse complement strand
TAGTAATTGCATCATCAAATTCATTTTTTGGAAAAAGCCTTGAGGGTTATAAATACAGGAGCGATGTAAAGGTTATTGATATAAAAGATAAGCACAAAGACGCATTGATCACTGCTTCAGCATATGCCGTAGTTCTTCCATTTAATACAAATGAAGACATGATAGCAGGATTAAATGCTAGCCGATCCGGTGTACCGGTGATCACCGTAAAAAATTCAATAATTAATGAAACGTTTGGAGATGCGGCCTTATATTTTGAAACCAAAGCAACTAAAGATGTTGGAGAAAAAATGATGCAGGTCTACACAGATGAAAACTATCGTACCAGGTTAATTGAAAAAGGAAAAAATGTTGCCGGAGAATATACAAGTGAAAAAGCTTCCGACCTGCTATGGCAATCTATTATAAAGGCGTTAGAGTGAATTGAGTTATTTTTGACGCCAATTTACAATTGTATAAAATGAAGACCTCAACAATTACAGTAGATGTTCAATTGAACGATGATAAGGTGCCCGAAGCAATTTTATGGAAAGCTTCAGACTCAACAATAGAAAATGCACAAAAAGCAAAAGCAATGATGCTGTCTTTTTGGGATGGCGCAGAAAAGACCGCATTACGTATTGATCTTTGGACAAAAGAAATGATGGTAGATGAAATGACTGATTTCTTTTATCAAACATTAATGACCATGGCCGATACTTATAATCGTGCAACTCAACACGAAGAGTTAGTTGAGGAAATGAAAAAATTCGCACATGAGTTTTATCATAAGTCAAGAGAAAAACAAATGAAGGAAAATAAAGCCTAATCTCTAACACAAACTAAAAAGCATGAGTCTCGAACAAAAAATAATGGGTGATCTTAAAACTGCGATGCTTGCAAAAGATGAAAAAGCATTGCGCAGTCTCAGGGCTATCAAAGCCGCCATTTTATTAGCAAAAACTTCTGAAGGTTCCGGTGGTGAATTAAAAGAAGAAGATGAAGTAAAGCTGTTGCAAAAATTAGTGAAGCAACGTAAGGATTCTCTTGAAATTTTCCAGCAACAAAACCGCACTGATCTTGCACAAAAAGAACAGGAAGAAATTGAAATAATTGAAAAGTTTTTACCAAAACAGCTTTCTGCTGATGAATTAAAATCAGAAGTGGCTGCAATCATTAGTGAAGTTGGCGCTTCTTCTCCGGCAGATATGGGAAAGGTAATGGGTGCTGCGACAAAAAAACTGGCTGGTAAAGCAGATGGTAAAACTATATCTGCATTGGTAAAAGAACTTTTGTCTGGCAAATAACTATAATGATCCTTGATATAATTGTTGTTGTGATCTTAATTCTTGCCGTTATCAAAGGATATCGACAAGGAATAATTGTTGCGCTTTTTTCTTTGGTTGCATTTGCTATTGGCCTCGCTGCAGCCATGAAACTTTCAGTTGTTGCGGCAGATTATATAGGCAAGGCGGTAAAGATCTCAGATAAATGGTTGCCAATAATTTCCTTTGCTGTTGTTTTCTTAATAGTTGTTTTGTTGGTAAGATTGGGCGCAAAATTTATTCAAAAGACAGTTGAACTTGCAATGCTTGGATGGGCAAACAGGATCGGCGGGATTTTACTATATGTCGGCCTATACATTTTAATTTTCAGTGTGCTGCTTTTTTATGCGGATCAAATGAATTTTATAAAGCCAGAAACAAAAAGAGAATCTGTTACTTATTCCTATATTCAGCCCTGGGGACCGAAATTGATGGATGGACTGGGAAAAATTATTCCAGTTTTTAAAGGGATGTTCCAGGACCTTGAAGATTTTTTTGACAACGTTTCAAAAGAAGTACCACCGGCCAATTAATTTTTGAATTGTGGCATTCAATTAACCCTGAACTTTGCAGTAAATCATCTATTTTAGCAAAAATTAATTGCTGGGAATGTTATGCCCTACGAGGTAAAAAATAAGGATAAGTTTAAGTTTGTGGAAGAAGGTGAGGGAGAACCCCTTGTACTTCTTCATGGTCTATTTGGAGCACTTAGCAACTTCGAAACTCTTATTGAGTATTTCCGTCAACATTATAAAGTTATTGTTCCTATTCTTCCATTATTCGAATTAGATATTCTTCATTCAACAGTTGGTGGTATTGCTAAGTTTGTGCATCGATTTTTAGAATCGAGAGATTTGCAAAATGTGCATTTACTTGGTAACTCTCTTGGAGGTCATGTTGCCCTGATTCATGTACTAAAACATCCTGAAAGGATCAAATCATTGACTTTAACTGGCAGTTCCGGATTATTTGAAAATGGAATGGGGGATAGTTACCCCAAGAGAGGCGACTATGAATACATAAAAAACAAAACTGAGTTGACTTTTTATGATCCTAAAACTGCCACAAAAGAATTAGTGGATGAAGTATACGGTATCATAAATAACAGGATAAAAGCGATCAAAATAATTTCACTTGCGAAAAGCGCCATTAGAAATAATCTTGGGGAAGAACTCAATCAAATCAAACAACCTACGTTATTAATATGGGGAAATAATGACAACATTACCCCGCCTTTTGTAGCCCGTGAGTTCAATAAGTTGATACCCAATAGTGAATTGCATTTTGTAGATAAATGCGGGCATGCTCCAATGATGGAGGTGCCGGATGAATTCAATATCATCTTGCATAAATTTTTAAAAAAACTCAACGAGCCTGCAACAGTAGCATAGGAGTTGCTGTCTCTAAATGAAAAGCCACTTATTCATGTTAACCCGTGAACTCATATCTCCATCTTTACCTGTTCTTCATTTGCATGATAAAATTTTTAATTCGCTGCAGATGATGAATGATTGTCATGTTTCTCACCTGGCAGTAGATGACGATGGAAAATACGTAGGGTTAGTGAATGAAGAAAGCTTAATGCAGGCCACTGATGACACTGTTGAGATCAGGGAAATGAAGGAGGGCTTTCACGGGTTTTTTGTAAATGAAAATGACTATTTTCTAAAAGCATTACAACTTGCTGTGGAAAACAGGCTTAGTGTTATACCTGTGATCGATGAGAATAAAAATTTGCTTGGTGTAGTAAGTTACCGCGAGTTATTGAAACAGGCATCTGAATTCATGAATGTGAAAGATCCTGGCGGGTTAATTGTATTAGAATTGGAGACGAATAGTTATTCTTTTAGTGAAATAAGCCGGCTTGTGGAAACAAATGACGCACAGATCACACAATTGAATACTTATACAAATCCGCAAACCGGTTTAATGCAGGTTACGATTAAGATCAATAAAACTGAAATATCAGATATTGTCGCTACTTTTCAACGCTATGAGTATAATGTGAAATATTATTTTGGTGAAGAATTGTATGAGAATGAATTGAGGAGTAATTATGATAACCTGATGAATTATCTCAAACTCTGATGATTTTTTCTCTTCTCTTTAAGCCTCAAAATCTCTTATCTTACAAAATTGGTTTTATACAACAGAGTTATGCAGCGGATGGCGAAAATTTCAGTAATCATTTTTATCTCAGTTATGTCAGCGGGTTTTGTCAATGCACAACCCGGCGTACCAAAAATTTCTCTTGCAGATTCCATCAAGCTTTATTCTCAGCAACCAGGTTCTGCAAATTTGTTTACTATCAGGGAAATTGCTATTTCCGGAAATAAGAAAACAAAAGAATCAGTTATTCTTCGGGAGCTTCCTTTTAAATCAGGCGAAGTTTATAACCTTTCAGACCTTGTAAAAGAATTTGAAACAGGAAGAAAGCGATTATTAAATACGGCATTGTTTCATGAAGTGGTGGTGGCCTTAAAAGGGTTTGAAGGTAATAATATAGATATACTTGTTGCAGTTAAAGAAAGATGGTATTTATTTCCTGTTCCGTATATAAAGTTTGTTGACAGAAATCTCAACCAATGGATCGTGGAGCAAAATGCAAAGCTTGACCGGATTAATTATGGATTAAAAGTATTATACAATAATGTCAGTGGTCGAAATGATAAATTAAATCTATACCTGATCAATGGATATACCAAACAAATTTCACTTAGCTATGACAGGCCATACATAGATAAGAAAATGAAATGGGGAATAAATACTGGATTCATGATTGGCAAAAACAGGGAAGTAAATTACAATACGATCTATGATAAGCAGGTATTTTTTAAAGACACTAATAACTTTGTTCGTTCTTTTACAAGGGCATATGCTGAAGCAACCTATCGTCCGGCAATAAAAACAAGACATCGCTTTGGGATCTCTTACACGTTAGAAAAAATAACTGATACTATCGTATCACTTAATCCTTCTTATTTTACAGATGGGAGAGATAAGTTTTCTTTTCCTGAATTTTATTACCTCATGAATTATACGGATGTTGATTATAATCCTTATCCATTAAAGGGGTATATACTCGAACTATATCTTGCAAAAAGGGGGTTTAATAAAGAAACAAATATGTGGTCGTTGAGTGCAAAAGCCAGCGGAAGTTGGGAAGTAGCAAAAAAACTATACTTCGGTGCGAAATTAGCCGGTGTTGTAAAAGCTCCTTTTAACCAGCCTTACTTTAATCAACGGTTGTTTGGATACGGCGATTTTTTTATGCAGGGATATGAGTATTATGTGGTAGATGGAGTAGCAGGTGGATATGCAAAAGCAAGCTTAACCAGCGAGATCCTGAATTTAGGGTTTCATGTAAAAAGAAAGAAAGATGTAATACCATATCGGATCCCATTCAAAGCCTATGCAAAAACATTTGTAAATGCCGGTTATGCATATCATCCCACTCCGGAAACAAACACACTTAATAATCGCATGCTGTATTCATGGGGTGTTGGTATCGATATTCTCACACACTATGATTTTACTTTAAAGTTTGAATGGAGTTTCAATGTGTTAGGGGAAAACGGTTTATATTTACATAGAAAGACCATTTTCTGATTCTCCACATTTATGAAGATTGCTATTTACAGCAGGTTATTAGAAGAAGATAAGCGAAGTGATGTTCAGTTTTTTTTTGATGAATTAGCCCGTCAAAAAATTGCAGCTGCAGTTTTTCTACCTTTTTATGAAGAGATAAAAGACCGGATCAATCTTCCGGCAGACACATCAACTTTTTATTTATCCGATGATCTTACTAATGATATAGAATTTGTGATCAGTCTTGGTGGCGATGGTACTTTACTTGATACTGTTGGCTTAGTAAGAGATAAAGGGATACCGATCATGGGTATAAATTTTGGAAGACTTGGCTTCCTGGCAAGTATCGGACGTGAACAATTAGCAGATGCTGTGAAAGCATTAAAGAAGCAAACATATGTGATCGATAAAAGAACAATGATCCATCTTGATGCCAGTATCTCTATGTTTGGCAACGTGCCTTTTGCATTAAATGAATTTTCAATTCATAAAAGGGACACAGCTCCCATGATAAAGATCCATACTTATCTTAATGGAGAATTTTTAAATACATATTGGGCTGACGGATTAATTGTTTCCACCCCGACCGGTTCTACCGGTTATTCTTTAAGCTGCAATGGTCCTATCATGTTCCCGGAGTCCGGAAGTTTTTTAATAACACCAGTAGCACCGCATAACTTAAATGTAAGACCGATCGTTGTGCCTGACGATAACATCATTTCATTTGAAATAGAAAGCCGGACAGACCAGATAATTTGTGCACTCGACAGTCGCCGGGAAATAGTAAGTAAAAATGTACAGCTGGCTGTTAAGAAAGAAGCATTTTTACTAAACCTGCTTCGGCTTACTGAAAATAATTTCCTTCAAACACTGCATAATAAGCTGACTTGGGGTCTTGATAAACGTAATTAAACCTATTCTCTTAACATTCCGTGAAATCATTCTATTTCAGACAATCCGGGATAGTTTTTTTCGTTTTAAGAGACTGAATTCTTATTTTGCAAGATGTTTCGGACACTATTATTTCTGACGGTTACCAATTCATCTTCACTTTTTGTTTTTGCACAGCGTGAATCTGTGGTACAGGAAGGTGAGTTTGGTTTTGGTATGGGTGCAGCTCATTACTTCGGCGACTTAAATACAAGAGCTCATGTAAATCGACCCAAGATCGCTGCAACCGCTTTCTTCCGTAAAAATTTTGGAAATTATATTGCCTTAAGAGTAGGCGCAAGTTTTGCGCAATTGGGCTATTCTGATATTTACAATACTCACAATGATTACATGAAGGCTCGTAACCTCAGTTTTAATTCTAATGTTTGGGAATTAGCGCTACAGGGTGATTTTAATTTTTTCCGTTTTATGCCCGGCGAACCCGGATATAACTTCACACCTTATATAACTTTTGGAATTGGTGTTTTTAATTATGACCCATATGCAATGCTAAGTGGTCAAAAATATTTTCTTCGTCCACTAAACACCGAAGGGCAGGGTAATGTTTTATATCCTGATCGTAAGCCTTATGGTTCTATGGCATTCAGCGTTCCCTTTGGCGCAGGTTTTAAGTATTGCATCAATGAAAACATAAATGTTGGTTTTGAACTTGTACATCGTGTAACAGGCACTGATTATCTCGATGACGTAAGCACAACTTATGTTGACCCGTCTGTATTCCCGCCATTGCCAGATGGTAGTCCATCGCCGGCTTATTTGCTGCATGATCGTTCCTATGAAGTTGGCGAACCAATTGGAATAGTTGGAAGGCAACGCGGGGTTAGTACACAGAAAGATCAGTTTATTACCGGAATTTTTTATATCTCATTCAACCTGCAGAGTTATAAATGCCCCTCGGCGAACTAAGCATTAAATATATTTCGTTTGAAAAACTATCTGTGGGTAGTTTTTTATTTTCTTACCTTAATAGTGTTTAACGATTGGTATGGCATAATAAATGCCACTATTTTTTACAATTAAACTAATAACGATGACACTAATTGGATTTTTAGTTCTGCTGGCAATAGCTGCCATTTGCGGTGCAATAGGACAATCAATAGCAGGTTATGACCTGGGTGGATGTCTTGTATCAATAGTAGTTGGTTTTATCGGGGCATACCTGGGTATGTGGTTAGCCGGGAAAATGGGACTACCAGAATTCTTTACGATCAATATTCAAGGCAAGCCATTTCCAATTATATGGTCAGTTATCGGCTCGGCTTTATTTACTCTCATTGTGGTATTGATTCGACGGGCATTTCTTGGTGGGAAGAGATATTGATTCAAATCCTACTTATTGTCATTTTAATTGGTACTGATTAGTTCCAAGTCAATTACTTACTTTTTGAAATTCTGACTTCAACCTTTGTTTTTCTTAACTTTGGTCGCTAAATTTTTATCGTAAGATGTCTGATTTATTAAGCCAGGTTGATAAAACTCGTCTTCCCCGTCACATCGCAATCATTATGGATGGCAACGGTCGTTGGGCAAAAGAACAAGGGCAGGACAGGCTTTTCGGCCACTTCCATGGAGTGGAAAGTGTAAGAAATATTGTTGAGGGCTGTGCCGAGCTTGGTGTCGAATATTTAACTCTCTATGCTTTTTCAACCGAAAATTGGGATAGACCAGAATATGAAGTGGTGGGGCTGATGGAGTTACTCGTTGCTACAATTCATAATGAAGTAGAAAGTCTTCATAAAAATAATATCCGGTTGCATGTGATTGGTGATATGAACATGCTGCCTGAATATGCAAAAAAAGAATTGGAAGAAGCGCTGTCTCACACAAAAAATAATACTGGCTTGAATCTTATTATGGCTTTAAGCTATAGTGGCAGGTGGGAATTGCTTAATGCGGTCAAGAGTATAGCTCATAAAGTAAAAAAAGGAGAGTTGACTGTTGAAAATATTGATCAGGACACTTTGCAACAGCACCTGGTTACAAGTGACTTTCCGGATCCGGAGCTGATGATAAGAACCAGCGGCGAATACCGAATCAGTAATTTTCTTTTATATCAATTGGCCTATGCTGAATTATATTTCACACATGTTCGCTGGCCGGATTTTAGAAAACAACATTTGTACGAAGCCATCATCGACTACCAAGGGAGAGAAAGGAGATTTGGAAAGACAGGGGAGCAGGTAAAAACTGAAGAAATCAGCCATTAAATAGAGTCAAAATCAATAATAATAGCCAACCGGGCCAACCAAGGGCTTGGTTAATGATGGAACTTTTTAATTTGGCCAATTTGTTTACTTTCTTTTTAACAAACACTTCAACTTTTTACCGTTAATTTGCCGCCTTTAAAGGCTGTCCCTGTGGATTTTTAGATGAACTCCTTG
>JBIOVR010000034.1:0-6218 GCA_044867875.1 Chitinophagaceae bacterium | reverse complement strand
GTGCCAACACGATTAAAATTATAACTTATCGTAAGCATAAAAAATCCTGGTACCACGTTGGCTTTCACATCTTCAAAATAGTTTTCTCCAATTATTCGGTTTATGCCATTATTCTGTTTTAAGATATCATAAATTGTAAATTTGATCTCACCGGCATTAGATTGAAAAAATTTCCTTGCAAAAGATAGATTCCATAAAAAAACATCCTCGTTAAAACCGGCACTCCGTCCCGAATTGATATAGAAATCAAGATCAGTAAGGAAATAAAAACGGTTTTTGAGCCGATAAGTGAAATCGGCAGAATAGGCCTGGTTGAAATATTTTGTATTCGATCCTTTATCTACATTGTAAGCAACAAGGTTATAAACAAAAGCGCCGCTAACAGCCAGGTCAAAATTTTCTTTTCCATAATTTATACCAGCAGATTGATTCACCTGGAAAGTTGAAGTAAATTTCTTTTGCTTGTATAAAAGATTTGCATCCCGGCTCAGGTACATGATATTAGTAAGATTCAAATTCAATCCCTCTATTTTTTTCACCGGGAAATTTAATGACCCTGAACCTGCCACATTAATTGAGCCGTTCATATTCTCGGGTTTATAAATGATAGTCACAGGGTTCAGAGAATCAATACTGTTAACAATTTTATTCCCCGTAAAATTGACGCTAAGACTTGCAGAAAAAAATCGTTGAGAAGCTAAGGCAAAAGAATTATAATTAATATTAATGTTGTTTATAAACTCTTGTTTCAATGAAGGGTTTCCTGTTTTTATCATTAAAGGGTTGCTGACGTCAGGAACATCCTGTAATTGATTTACGTTTGGTGCATTTGTTTTTCCTCTATAATAAATTTTTATATTTTTTGAACGGGTGATAGCATAATTGATATTGGCAGTTGGGAAAAGATTAGTGAATCGCTGATGAATAGTAGTGTCTTTCCCCGTTGAAAGAGCAACACTCCTGTTTTCTAAATTGCTAACCTGGTAGCCAAGTCCCACCTGGTAATTCAACTTTTTTAATTGGTGTCTGAAATTGAATCCTGTTCTGCTTGAGGTATTTGAATAATCAAAATAATTTGAGAGCTGAGAATTCAACTGGTCATACTTGCCAGAACTCGAATCGTAATCATATGTTTTTTTATCGGAGATAGTGTTATTTGCTAAAAAAGCATAGTTTATCTCAAAAAGTTTGTTGCGGTCAATAGGCTCTGTATAAGAAGCGCTGATCGTATTATTTCCGGATTCGTTTTCCTGGAAAGCCTTCTGATTAAGATCTATAAAAGAAGCAATAGACCCATCGCTATTGTATGCTGTGATCGGAGAAATATTATAGCTTTTTGAATCACTGCCGCCCGGGCTATTTCTCCAACCTAAGGTAAATGTTCTGCCTATTCTTTTAAATTTTCTTCGGTAAAGCAATTCACCAGAATAATTTATTCCATCTCTGTCATCATGTCTATTTGTTCTTACTTCGGTAGCCAGATATTTATCGATCCCATCAGAAAATGTAACATTTGTATCAATTGTTACTCCTTTGAATTTTTGTTTACTTAAATTAGCTGTGTATAATATAGAATTAGCAGAATCGATAACATATTCCCATCTTGCATTTAGCCTGTGAGTTCTGTTACCATTAATAATATTGCTGTATGTACTTGTTTCGGATGCAGAATCGCCGGGGAAGGTATTTCTTCTGAATTTATTTTGTTCAAGAATATTCGAATTATCAGAATAAAAATAACTGCCTCGAAAATCGATCTTAGGACCCCATGAATCATTAAAATTTATTCCCGCGGAAAGTGGCCTGCTTATTCCTCCTAATGAACCGCCCGATGCATTCACCATTCCCGAACCTGAGCCGCCGCCATTGGAAGATGATGAACCTCCTTGTGATGAAGCATCGGTAAACGTATAGCCTACTTTATTTGTATTGTTTGCCGAACCAACTAATGATATACGCTGGTCACCTCTGAAATGATTGAATGAAAAATTTCCTTCGTAACGGGAATTGCTTCCCACTCCTGCAGTAGCCCTGCCAAAATCTCCTTTTCTTTTATCTTTCTTTAATTTGATGTTGATAGATTTTGTGCGGCTACCATCATCGATCTTCGTAAATCTTGCTTGCTCACTCATATCATCAAAAACCTGGATCTGGTCCACCATATCAGCGGTCAAATTCTTGGTTGCAATTTTAGGATCGGTCCCAAAAAATTCTTTTCCATCCACATATATTTTTTGCACTTGTTCTCCCATTGCTTTAATCGTTCCGTCTCTTTGAACTTGTATTCCTGGTATTTTTTTCAATACTTCTTCTACAGTTGCATTGGGCTTTGAGTTAAAGGCGCTTGCCTTGAATGAAATAGTATCTCCCTTCATTTTTACCGGGCTAGCATCAGTAATAACAACACCAGTAAGTGTTCTAAATTCCGGATTCAATATTATTGTTCCAAGATCCGCAATTCTTGTAACAGCGGAAATGGTAAAAGTTCTTTTATAAACTTCGTAACCAGTGAATGATATGAATAATTTATAATCGCCGATGGAAAGATTTTTTAGTTCGAAAAAGCCTTTTGAATCAGACATAGTATAACCGACAAGCGATGAATCCTTTTTTTGTAACACAGAGATCGTTGCATTGCTAAGCGGTTGGAAGGTGCTGTCATTAAGGTTGCCTTTTACCGTGCCTTGTTGCGCAGATAAAAAATAAGGGAATACGCCGCTTAGAATCAATAGGGCAAGGGTTTTCATGAATTGGATTTGACTATATAAAGATAACTCCTGTTTTTGCTTTTGTAAAGCATTATGAGCATGAAATCATCAATAATAAAATACGAATAAAGAAGGCCTTTATTCAAGAAAATAGCAAACTCGAAAAGACCCGAAATTTTGAAAGAATATTTACTTAGAAGAATTACTGAAAAAGTGTTTATTTAAAAATAGAGTCATTAACTCCTTTATTTATTAAATATTCTGTGTATGTGATCTCCACTTTTCCTTTTTTATTTTTAAGACTCTCGTCTGGCTTTTTTTCAGCTCCATCATCATAATCAAATGTAACTCCCTTTGGAAGTTTGTAGTCCTTCGTATTAAAAGAAAAAATGACTTTATCAGGTAAGCTGTATTCTATGTATTTGCCATAGCTCATTTCCAGTTCATAAGTACCGTTATCTCTCGTTGTGTTTTTTGCTTTTTTTATCAATTCAGCTTTTCCGTCAATATAAAGTGTAGATAAAACGATCTCTGAGTTTTCATCTGATGGTAACAGTTTGAGAATTTTTAATCCAGTAGACGGCTCGATTCCTGCATCAACTATTTCATAATTCCCGGACCCGGAAAGAAATTTAGCAAGATTAATATTGACCGATCCTTTTGGAATAAAAGAGATCCCATTTTCATTTACAATTTTCATTTTATCAGGCCTTTTATAGTAAATTTTCACTGATGCAATTGGCGCCTTTATAAAAATCACATTAGTTTTCAATTTCCCTTTAGCAGTGTAATCATTTACCTTTTCTAATTTTGCTTTTATTTTATTTATTAGTTCCTGCGGCGTTTGCGCTGAAAGTTGAAAGAACAAAATCAAAGCAAAAAATAATATTAATACTTTTTTCATTTCAGCTTAAAATATTTTTTCTTTTAAAATACCAAAAGGCGATCCCCAGAAAAGCGACAGTATATCCAATTAGTATTGCTGCGCTTTTTACTATAGCAGAAAGATTTTCAATAGATCCTTTATCTGTTACTCCATCAACAGCTTTTACATAGAAAAACCCTTTCCATCCCAACATATGTGTTGTAAACAAATAAGGTTTTATCGTTTCATCATAAAATGGGATCTGCATTTGAGTAAGTATAGTAAAAACAATAATAATGCAAACCGTTATTACAATAGGTCCAATGGAATTGTCTGAAAAGACTGAAAGCATAAAAGCTAATGCTGACACGCATATGAGCCCAATTGCTGCAAAACAAAATGCGAGGGCATAACGCCACAACACATCATCTGATTCCATTACATTAAATTGAAGCTCTCTTGGTACACCAAGCCAGTTCACACCAAATAAAAGTATGCTCAGAAACAATGCAAGCACCGCCACCCATATCAGCAATATCATTGTATAAAAAACAGATGCTGTAAACTTCACAATCAGTAATTGTATCCTGCTAACTGGTTTTGATACAAGCAATCGAAGTGTTCCCATGTTTGCCTCACCGGCTATTGCATCACCTGACACTAACGCTACAAGAATTGGAATGTGAATGAGTAAAAGATTTAAGATCACAAAACAAACAAGATAGCCATTCAAAATAGTTTGGGTTGGTATTTCTTCAAAGCTATCCCCCATTCCACTCATCATCAGCCCAACATATTCTTTTCCACCAAATTTTAATGCTATTTGAATAAGAATAATTATCAAAGCAATTACAGCAAATGCAATATATGTTCTTGGTCTTTTGAAAATTTTAAATATTTCTATTTTCAGCAATTGTATCATATCAATGAGATGTAAGAGATAAAAAGTAATCTTCCAATGAATTTTTTTTATGAATTGAAAATATATCTTGTTTCCTTTCTGCCATTTGCTGAACGAAAGCCGGTACTTCTTCTTTTTTCATCTGCATAATGATCTTTTGTCCGTTCACTGAAATGATGTTATTGGCCCAGGCTGTTTGCTTTAGCTGCAATTCAAATTCCTTTGCGGATCGGGTTTCAACTTCTATCCTCGATTGTTCAGGATTCAATAATTGATTCATATTTCCCTCTGCGATTTTCTTCCCTTTATGAATGATAAGCAATGAATCTGCAACTTGTTCCATTTCACTTAACAAATGAGAGGAAATAAATATAGTTTTTCCCTGGTCCTTACTCAGGTGGTTAATAAGTTGTCGTATATCTGCAATTCCCTGAGGATCCAGTCCATTCATGGGTTCATCTAAAATAATTAGATCAGGATCATGAACCAGGGCTACAGCGATCCCCAATCTTTGTTTCATTCCCTGTGAATATGTTTTTATTTTACTATCTGCTCTTTCAGCAAGGCCCACTTTTTCCAGTTTATCCATTAAGTATTTGCGTTTAAGTTTTAATCCACTCATTGTAGCAAACAAATTCAGGTTCTCAATTGCAGTAAGATATTTATACAGATCAGGTTTTTCTATTATAGCGCCAATGCGTTGCAAAATTTCTTTTCTGTGAGTTGATAGATCAAGATCAAAAATTCTTATTTCACCCCTGGTTGGTCTAATTAAACTCAGCAGCATTCGTATAGTAGTAGATTTTCCTGCACCGTTCTGTCCCAAAAAACCGTAAACACCATTTTCTTTTACAGTAAATGTTAAATTATCGACTGCGATTATTTCGTTGAATGATTTCGTTAATCCACTAACGTCAATGATTGAAGGCATATAGTAATAGTACGAATTTCAAAATTAGCTCTAAAAGTTCTTTATTGAAAATGAGTCTTTTCAAAATAAGTCTGGAAAAATGTCCCTGGAAAAACTTGTATGAAATGAATGCACATATTACGTTTGTGATGTAGTAGAATGATCAAAAGATCCAAGGAAAAATACGATAAGATTCCGTTTATAATTCAACCCTAAGAAAAATGAAAAAAATTATTCCCCTGCTATTAATTAGTTTCTCAATAATCACTCAATCACTCAATGCACAATTAGACCTGGCTTTTATTTCCAATTTTAGTGCTAACCCTACCAATTCCAGTAATCGCCTTAGCTGGACAATCGCAAGTAACCAGGGTATAAGTAGTTTCGAAGTGGAAAAAAGCACGAACGGAAAAGACTTTAAGACTATTGCGGTATTGACTGCAACAGAAAAGTTTACTACCGAAAATTATACATATGCAGATACGGTGATCAGCTCAGACAAAATAATGTATCGCCTTAGAATATTGATCAGGAGTAGCCAGAATGATTTTTATTCAAGGATTATTTTAGTCCAGTCAAAAATGAAACTTGATGGCAATATTAGGATCATGGAAAATCCAGTCAGGGATAAACTTTATTTCAATTACAATTCTACGAAAGTGCAGGAGGCAGATATTAAAATATATAGCCTGACAGGAAAAATTTTAGTTAATCAAAAAATAACCGGTTTTAAAGGAAATAATTTAATAACTATTCCATTAAGCTCAGGCTTTGTTCCTGGTATATACGTACTTGAAGTAAATAGTGACATCATAAGGCAAACGGTAAAATTTG
>JBIOVR010000033.1:0-3880 GCA_044867875.1 Chitinophagaceae bacterium | reverse complement strand
AAACATTTTGCGGTACGGGTATCCCGGACTTTCTGAAATGACCTGTTTTGCCAATATGCAGGTCAGCAATGATCAGCGTTTTTTGTTTTTCCCAAAACATCACTCTTTCAGGACTTAAAACAAAATCATTTTCATTAATGGTGTAGGCAACAAGGGCATTCATAAGAGGAAAACAAAAATAATCCTTTATCAAATGTGAAGTAAAACAAGTTCACAGTTACCAGCATCTGGCATCCAGTACCCAGCAACTAGATCATTTCACCAATTCCGCCTGCATCTTCTTTACCCTATCTTCTAATTTTTCAGATGAAAGATCTTCCCGCCAACTATCTACTTTTATAGGGAAACAGAAAGGAGTATACCGGTTTGGGAAAGTGAGAATAATTTTTGAATGCTGAATTCGGTTCAGCATATCACGTAATCTTGTTTCTTCCATTTGTTGTGCAAAAACTTCATTAAATGCTTGCCGTAATAATAAATTATGCGGTTCGTATTCATTAAACACATTGAATAATAAAGAAGCTGATGCCTGCAGGTGCCGGGCTTTTTTTCTTTCACCCGGCATGCCCTGGAATATTAAACCGCCGATAGTGGCGATATCACGAAATTTTCTTTTCGCCATTTCAGTGCTGTTCACGCTGCGTTGAATGTCTTCAAATAAATTTTCAGGAGAAAATAATTCATACACATTTGAATCATCCAATGGTATCTGTTGATCACTCAACAATTCAAAACCATAATCGTTCATGGCAAATGAAAAAGTAATAGGAGTGATGCGGCTGATACGATAAGCAAGAATGGCAGCCATTGCCTCATGAACCAATCTTCCTTCAAATGGATAAACAAATAGATGATGTCCTTCGTCCGTTTCAATTTGTTCTATCAGCAATTCATTTGCTTTTGGTAAATGAGAAAGTTCTTGTTGTAATTCAAAGAGAGGTTTCAAAATATCAAGTTCATAGTTCGGAGTTCGCAGTTCAGCGTCAAACACACTGATTCCCGACTCCTGACTCCGAACTCCAGCCTGGTTCAATGTTTCCCTCAGCTTCTTTCCCAAATTTGCACTTAATGGCATGCGGCCGCCTTGCCAGCTTGGTACAATGGATTTTTTCGCGTTTGATTTGCGAACATAAGCTGTCATATCTTTTGATGAAACATATTCAAGTTTTCTTCCAGCTAACGAAAATACTTCTCCGGGAGTCAGGCGGCTGATGAACCATTCTTCTATAACGCCGATAAAGCCGCCATGTAATAACTGCACCTTCATCATCGGTTCACTCACAATCGTGCCGATATGCAGGCGATGGCGCATGACGATCCTTCTTGATGTAACTCTATATACAGCATCAATAACTTCCACTTTTTTATATTCATCATATTGTTGCAATGCATTACCGCCTGAAGTAAGATTGTACAGTATTTGTTGCCATTCATCTGCTGTTATTTCACGATAACAATAGGTCGATCTTATTTCTTCAAAAATTTCATCAGCGACAAAACCATCTGAGATCGCCAATGTGCAAAGCCATTGCATCAGTACATCATAACATAACAACATCGGCACACGGCTTTCAATTAATTCTTCTTTGATCGCGGATTTTAATGCAGCAGCTTCTATGAGTTCAAGAGAATGCGTTGGTAAAAAATAAATTTTACTGATAGCATCAGGCTGGTGACCACTACGACCG
Organism: Chitinophagaceae bacterium; assembly: GCA_044867875.1. Classification (GTDB taxonomy): domain Bacteria; phylum Bacteroidota; class Bacteroidia; order Chitinophagales; family Chitinophagaceae; genus VBAS01. Next base: position 2,192 of record JBIOVR010000033.1, on the reverse strand, counting down.
GCACGTTGTAAAAAACGAGCAACACCTTTTGGTGAGCCAACTTGTATCACGGTTTCTACCGGTCGAAAGTCGACACCAAGATCAAGCGAAGCTGTACATACAACTGCTTTTAATTTTCCGGTATGTAAATTTTCTTCCACCCATTCACGCAATTCCCTTTCGACGCTTCCATGATGCAATGCAATGGCACCGGCAAGATCAGGAGATGCGTTTAATATTTGCTGGTACCATATCTCACTCATGCCACGTGTGTTGATAAAAATGAGTGTGGTCTTGCTTTGGTGAATGATCGGAAGGATCTTATGAACGAGTTTAATTCCAAGATGGCCGGCCCATGGATATTTTTCTATCTCATCAGGAAAAATAGATTCGACTTCAATTTGTTTTTTCATCTCGGCTTTTACCATCACTCCTTTTTTCTTTAAAGAAGATAACAGCACTTCACTTGCTTCTTCAAGATTCCCGATCGTTGCGCTGATACCCCAAACCGAAAGAAGAGACCGGAAGTCTGGGGTCGGAAAGTCAGAAAGCAGATCACTCTTTTTTACAGTTTGTTCTTTTTCTTCCTGTCTTTCTGACTTTCGGTCTTTCTGACTGTTAACGATCCTCGCAACTGCCAACTCCACCTGCACACCTCTCTTACCTCCAAGTAACTCATGCCATTCATCTACTGCAATAATTTTTAAAGAAGAAAAAATTTCAGCGTATCCTTTTTGACCAATTAATAAATGAAGGCTTTCCGGTGTAATGATCAGCACTTCCGGCATTTGTTTTTTTTGCTTTGCTCTTTCAGTAGTTGAAGTGTCGCCATTTCTTATTCCTACTTTCCAATTCATGCCAAGATCAGCGATCACTTCTTCCATTGCACGACCAATATCAGTTGCTAAAGCCCGAAGAGGTGTGATCCACAATAGCTGAAGTCCACTGTTCTTTATTTTTTTATAATCATCGTGATGATGATTGATGAAATCAATGATGGCGCCGAGAAAAACTGAGTAAGTTTTACCACAGCCGGTGGGTGCATTTACTAAACCGCTTTCAGCATTAACAATATGCTGCCATGTTTCTTGTTGAAAAAGAAAAGGCTGATGATCTTTTGAAGAAAGCCATTCAACAATCACTTTATATCCTTTTGTCGCGTACAGCTTCATGGAGGGTGTCAAATTAAATAATTATTGATTAGTTATTGCAATCAGAAAAAAATGGGGAAAAATTGCCTAGCTGCCATTCGCCTTCAAAACATTTCCTTTAGCAGGCGAAACTGCGTAAATTGGGCGCGGCCAGGCTTTGTTTAGCGATCTGGTTTTAATTTCTTTTGTGCAATTAAATTTCCCTGCCTGTGAATTTCCTGCTCATCTATTAATTTCTAATCATTTGACGTATTCTTTAAATAGACTTTAAAGCTTGAAAGCGTTATGTAACTTATTACCGGTGCTGGTGTTGTTTGCGCTTGTGAGTTGTGCTCCACCTAACGATAATTGCACAGGTGCACAGAGCATATCTCTTCCGGCAACGCCTGCTTGCCCGAATGGTGATGGAGCTCCGGTAGCTGTATCCGGAACAACGGCTTATGCCACCGATGGCATTCTATATACCCCTTTGACCGGTTGTTCAGTCGGTGGTTCGCAACAATCAAATGCACAAGATGTTTGGTATTCTTTTGTAGCTACCGGGACCATACTTAACCTGAGTATCAATTCATCTTTTGCAACACCAAATATTGGCTTATGGACCGGCACCTGTTCGTCATTGCAAGGCATTGATTGTGCCTTGGGCAATACTGCTGGTGTTTTAAACTACATAAACACATCGATAATCCCTGGGCAAACATATTTTATACAGGTAAGCACCAATACATCAACAGTCTCTGGAAGTTTTACTCTTACTATTGATAACGATCTTGATTGTAATAATTGCCTTACGACAGCACCCATAGCTACGCTGACGCAACCAACATGTACAACACCAACAGGAACGATCACCATTACTTCACCAGCACCTGCAGCAGGGATCACCTATTCAATTGATGGAATAAATTACACGAATACGACTGGGATCTTTACAGGCCTTGCTCCGAATACTTATAGTGTAACAGTGAAGAATGCTTCAGGATGTGTTTCAGCAGCGACAAGTTATACGATCAATACAGCTTCTCTAACTCCTGCAGCACCAACTGCAACGCTGACGCAACC
>JBIOVR010000032.1:0-3202 GCA_044867875.1 Chitinophagaceae bacterium | reverse complement strand
GCATTGAGGATCGTGCCGACCTTTGCTTTTGTTTCCACTTTGTTTTCAACAACAGTCACAGTGCCTTTCACACTGTAAACAACAAACATGTTTTCCTGTGCTGAAATAAGGAATGGGAAAAATGCTCCCAGAAAAAAATAAATTGTCTTTTTCATTTTAAGTTTTTGATTAGAGGTGTTGATGTGCTGTAGGTTCGTGTGTAGTAGTTTCATGTTTATGATGGTCGTTTGTATGATGTGTTGAGTGTTCCAGAGGGTTATGATGATGGCCGAAAATAGTCTGGTATTTATATTTTCGATGTAACCAGCCTACAAAAGCTTCGTAAAAGTAAATGACATCAACCGCGAGGGCAATTACGTACAACGTATACTTCATGTCCAATTTCACCTCAAATTTATCGAAAACAAAGATACCAACATAAGCAAAAAATACAACCGAAAATAACTGGGCCAGTTTGGCTACCAGGTGAAACCAAATATGACTTTCAAGATAATACCTGATAAAGAGAGACATATGTATCCAGCCGATAACAATTGCAACAAGCCATGCTACCCATTTTGGCATTTTTTTAATGTAATTGCTATCAAGTACCATTGAGATGATATTTGCCTGAACCACGATACCAAACATATCCGGATGTTGTTTGCCATAGAACTTGTGGTTCATTGGCGTAAATTTTTTATCCTCTATATCAAATTCATCTTCCAGGTTAATATACCCAAGCAAGACGATCTTGTCTCTTAACATATTAGTGTCAATGCCGTCGCTATTTAGTACATCAGGCTCTATGACCTGGTACTTTTTCTTGTCTTCATTATTAACTGCTCTTGTATAATTTATGCTTTCCACTTCCTTATGTCTTTTTTCCAGCTTTTCATAAGCAGCATGATCATATTCTTTTACAATCGCAGAAGTGATCTGTGGATATTTTTTACCATCTACTTCATCAAACGGCGCATAATAACGAATGGTGCCGATGTCCTCACCAAGAAGATTTGCATAGCCACGTTTTGGAATTACATCATCAAAATTATTCTTCCGGATCGTTATATGATGGTCGAGGGTATCTGCTACACTTACTCCAACCAGGTTTTTTGTTTTCCTAAAAGCTTCTCTTAGTATTGAATCTTTTTCTGGCTCTCTTTCACCGTCAAAATATATATCAAGGCCAATTACTTTTGGTTTGTAGGCATTCACTGTCTCGATTAAAAATCCCAGTTCTGCTCTGTCCAAATGGCCGGTGTTTACGATCACGATCCTGCGGTCTATTTTTATATTTTCATTTTTGTGAGCTTTCGCATAAGCAATATCATTAAAATCAAAATCCTTTAAAGCAAGCTTCATTGGATTCAGAACATAAAAGTTTAACGGGATCATACCGAGGAGTATCAGGAAAACAAATACAGCGATCGTGGCAAAAAAGGTATCCCTTTCATACAGGTATTTGGTTATATGACTGACGTATTTCTTTGTATGTCGTGCAATGTGATGGTGTAGCGCCATAGTTCGGGTAAATGATTCGCAATTTAAGCGATTGTCTGCCACTGTTTGCACACTATTTACGTCAACAGCCGGCAATCCTGAGTGATCTTTAAATATTAGGGGTTTTTACGAGGATTGATGGCTCAATGTCTTACTGAAAACCTGTAAATTAGCGCCGATATATGCAACGAGCCCTTTTAGCATTCCTCTTAACTATTCTTTCTTTCTGCCTTATCGAAAATGATTTGGCCGGGCAGGTTGCACAAGACACCTCCGGTCACCGCACTTTTGCAATGATCATGGGCATATCCAGTTACAAGTTCATTCGCCCCTTATCTTTTGCTGATAGCGATGCCGAGCTTTTTCGTGATTTTTTAAAATCCGGCGGTGGTGGTAAGTTACCCGACTCCAACATTTATTTTTTAAAAAATGAAGAAGCAAAGGCCGCAAATTTTTTAGTGAAAGGAATGAGTTGGCTTCGTAATCGCAATCTTAAAGCAGGCGATCGTTTATATATCTATCTCGCAGGTCATGGCGATGCCATCAACCAGGATGAATATTTTTATCTGACCTATGACTGCAACCCAGCAGGGGATAAAAATAATTACCTGATCACCGGTACCATACAACTTTACAATTTAAAGGTTCGGATCGCTGAAGCTAGCCGCAAAGGAGTAGAGGTTATTTTTATAATGGATGCCTGTCGCACAAACGAATTGCCGGGCGGTGGCGAAGGTCAGCAACAATTGCAGGCCGCTATTTCTGAAAAGCAAGCAGGGGAAATAATTATGCTTGCAACAGGCGCCGGCCAGGAATCGTTAGAAGATCCGCTGATCGGTAGCGGGCATGGGTTATTCACCTATTATCTTGTTGATGGGCTTACAGGCCTTGCAGATGCTGAAGGTGATCATAATAACCTTGTATCTCTTGATGAGTTAGAAAAATATATAGGCAAAACAGTTCCTAATTATGCACAGCAAAAATATAATCGTAAGCAAAATCCTTTTCTATGTTGTGATGAGGGTAAAAAGAAAGTGATCTCGAAAGTTGATACTGCATTTTTAAAAAAATGGATGGCTACAAAAAAATTATCCGGACAAATACGAAGAACAGATGGTTTATTGCAAAAACGTATTGGAACAGCTGCTGTTCGTGGTTTTAAAATGAGTGGTGATCATGATATTCTCTACAATATATCAGATACAGCGATCCTTGAACTTTATAACTCTTTCAACCAGGCATTAAAAAATTTTAATTTAACGGGTAATGGAAATTCTGCCGAAGAACTTTATCAGCAATTGAACAAGCTGGCGCCAACCAGCAGTTATACATTCGATGCAAAGCTTAGTTTGGCAACCGAGTACATAAATTTTGCGCAAAGCAAGATCAATCTTTATCTCGAAGGACGTGATGTGTCAGCGATTCAGCGCATACGTTCGCAGCTTGATGCAGATGACAAATCAGATGAAATAACTAATAGCCTCGATCGGATGGAAAAAGTTGCCCGGCAGGATTTTTCTGAAGTAGGTAATATGCTGGAAAGAGCAATTGAGTATGCTGAAGTGGATGATGAAAGTTTCAGGAAAAAATTAATAGCGAAAAGATTTTTCTTTAAAGCCCAGGGCTATTTTGACAAAGGATCGAGTACAATCGGGCTTCATTTGGCGATACAAGATGCAATGCAGGCTTATAAGGCAGATCCTACCGCTGCATATATTCT
>JBIOVR010000031.1:0-5275 GCA_044867875.1 Chitinophagaceae bacterium | reverse complement strand
TTTTTGGGGTCGGATTACCACCGGTGCCAATACTTAAAAAAATATAGTTTTCTTTTTGATCATCCTTTCTTCTGATAATAATACCGGCCTGCTGAAATCCTTTATCGGGCATTTCATTCGAGTTACTTTTAGTGATATTGATTTTTGTTTCAATTGAGAAATCTCCATTCATATCCTTAAATAACATGCCGCCGCTTTTTTCATCTTCCCACCAGCATTTCATAGTTGGGATCATTGTTATAGTATCATTCTTCTGATATGAGGCAAATAAATTTCTATTTAAATACTGCCAGTCATTCATGGCACCAGTGGGAACGTTAGCTTCATTATTATTTTTTCCTATCGCTTCTACAATATTCTTTACTTGTTCTGTTGGCGATATAATATTATTAGTGCCCCAGAATGACGGATCAAAAGCCGAAGGAAGATTACTCACTAAATTTTTTCTTTTCCACTCATTGTCACTTGTGATTTCATTTGTTATAGTTGACAGCAGGTCAGTGAACATCATTTCGTAATTAATAGTAAGATCCAGGTCGATCTTTTTCTTTTCTTGTTTATACCCAATCTTTTTTTCTGATTCAATATGGCTCAATAGCCATTTATCATCCACCTTGGTAAAATCAACCCTGTCTCTCCAACTCTTACGTTTGAAATCTATATTCAATAACGCCGCAAAGATCTTGTCACTGCCGGTAAGGTCTTTTATATAAGCAGCACCAAGTGGACTATTCTCTGCCTCGTATCTTACCACTGCGAATTCATCCATATCAATTAATAATCTCCCTCTTTCCAACGCTTCTTTTACATCAGGCTTCTGATCAAAACTGATGCTATATAACCATCGTCCATCAAACTGAACGATTGAATCAATTTTATAAATAAAATTTTTGATCTTTTTTGAGTCAAGGAAATTAGGAATATCTAAGAAAAAATTCTTTCCTGTTGCAGTCTGCGGTCCTCCACCGGGATGATAATCTTCAAACAATCTTGTATATGAAACATCTTCTTTGCTTCTGCCTTGTATCAATTGGAGTTTATAGGATCTTTTTACCGGATGAAATTGTGCAGCAAATACAGCTTCAGCAACAGAGAAATAATTTTCCTTGTCTTTAATGATCTCTCGATAAAATCCTTTGTTCTCGAAATTTTCTTTCGGCTGAAATGTTTGAATAGCGGCGATCGTTTTTTTAATTATTTCAAGGGCAGTTGTTTTCTTTACAATTACTTCACTTAATTCGGCAGCAACAGATTCAAGTCTTATTTCAAAATAATTCTTATTAATAAACTCTTTTGCAATAACAGTTTTTGAACGATAACCAACCATTGACACATGAATGGAATCATACGAGGCTGTAAAAGAAAAAACGCCTTCCTTATTTGCAACAAGCCCTGTCTTTTTACCGGAAGAAAATAAAATGATACTGGCGGAAGATAATGGTTCACCCGATGCTGCATCAAGCACCTTACCTTGCGAAAACGCAGGTAAAAACAAACAGCTTAAAAAAATAATTGCTAAAACTCGTTTCATAATGAAAGCTCCAATTTATGAAACGATTTGCGAAGTCAATTGTTACTACAAGAGATTAAGAATTTTGCGATTCTTTCTCACTCATCAAATACGCTTTTATAAATCCATCCAGTTCGCCATCCATCACCGGTTGCACATTCCCCACTTCAAAATCGGTGCGGTGATCCTTGATCATTTTATATGGATGAAAAACATAAGAACGTATTTGTGAGCCCCACTCTATTTTTTTCTTCGAAGAATTAGTGGCATCTTTTAGCGCTTGTCTTTTGCGAAGCTCTTCTTCATACAATCGGCTCTTCAGCATTTGCATCGCTAATTCCCTGTTACCAAGCTGCGTTCTGTCTTGCTGACAAACCACTACAATACCAGTCGGTAAATGCGTTAACTGAACTTTCGTTTCTACTTTGTTTACATTCTGTCCGCCTGCTCCACCACTACGTGATGTTTCCATTTTCACATCAGCGGGTTTAATTTCTATGTTTATCGTATCATCTACCAATGGATAAACAAATACAGATGCAAATGAAGTATGACGACGGGCATTGCTATCAAATGGTGAAATGCGAACTAAACGATGCACCCCACTTTCAGCTTTTAAAAATCCATAAGCAAACGGCCCCTCAAATTCGTAAGTACAGGTTTTAATTCCAGCGCCATCGCCCCACTGCCAATCCAACTCTTTTACTTTCCATCCCTGCTTTTCTCCATACATACGATACATACGTGCAAGTATCTCTGCCCAATCCTGGCTTTCTGTACCACCGGCACCGGAATTTATTTGTAACACAGCGGGCAATTCATCTTCGGGCTCATTCAATGTTGCTTTGAATTCTGCATCATCAAGCATCGTTAATGCTTTATCATAAGCAACTTTTGTTTCTTCTTCTGTTGCATCACCAGCTTTCCAGAATTCAAACAACACGGCAAAATCTTCCACTGCCGATCCTGTTTGGTTATACAGATCAACCCAGTATTCATTCACTTTTATTTCCTTCATGATGGAAGTCGCACGGGCATTATCATTCCAAAAACCGGGACTTAGTGAAAGCTGCTTATCATTTTGGATCTTATCAAGGCGGTTATCGACGTCAAAGAAACCTCCTTACCCCGGCAATGCGGGACCGCATATCATTCAATTTTTCGATTGTCATAGGGCGCAAATATAGTTGAAAGTTACCAGTTGAAGATTGAAGGTTATGATAAGCCCAGCTGCATTGCTACTATGCGACTTCGCTTGCGTCGCACTCTTGTACTGCAACAATTCTATTCAACATGTTCCATTTACTTTTTTGAATATTAGTTAAATTTGAGGAACAACATGCATAAAGCTGTGAATTGTACTTCATCCCAATTGACAACCTATAAACAATGAGATATTTTTTTCTTCTCTTTATTTTATTGTCGATCTCCAGTTTAAACTCTATCGGACAAAAGACGAGTGATCTTGAATCAAAATTGGATGGTTATTTAAAATCAGCAAATAATGCGTATCGTTTTAATGGTGTCGCTCTCGTATTGCACAAGGATGAAGTCATTTTGAATAAGGGTTATGGATTTAGCAATATGACTACACAAACATTGAACACACCCGATACACGTTTTCCATTATTGTCCATAACAAAGACTTTCACATCGACAATCATTTTAAAATTGCAGGACGAAAACAAACTTTCAGTTAATGACAATCTTACAAAGTATTTTCCTGACTATCCAAATGGTACAAAGATCACAATACATCATCTACTGACACATTCATCGGGCATCCATAATTATACAGACGACATAGGCACTGAAGATTCAGCAATAGTAAATCATCCAGTTCTCAAAGAAAGAGTTGTAAGCCAATTTCGTGATAAACCCCTGGATTTTCCACCCGGTAAATATTACAGTTATAATAATTCCGGCTTCTTCCTGTTAGGACTCATTATTGAAAAAGTCACAGGAAAGCCTTATGAGACTATTGTCAAAGAATATATTCTAGACCCACTGGGAATGACTCAATCCGGCTTTGATTTTATTAATCTGCCCGCAGCTATCAAAGCAGAGGGATATGAATTTTGGAATAAGGAAAAAGCAATTCCATATAATCATTACGACTCAACATATGCGTATGCAGCCGGCTCTATTTACAGTACGACAAACGACATGCTAAAGTGGGCAAAGGCTGTCTCAACAAAACAGATTTTAACAACCAAAACATGGGAGCTTGCTTTTAAAACCAAGATTCAAAACTATGGCTATGGTTGGCAGACAGGACAGTTTTTTGGAAAAAAGTATGTCAGGCATTCAGGCGGTTACCCCGGTTATATGTCTGAGTTCATTTATTACCCGGATGAAAATCTGTTAATAGTTCTTTTGAACAACTTTGGAACTTATGGACAAAATGTATGGGCTGTTGGGATGGGTATTTCTTCTATCGTCTTTGGTCTGCCTTATGACAACTGGAAACTAAGAAATGAAGTTATTGTTGAAAAAGGAGTATTACAGAGCTACATTGCAACGTATACTAATGGTAAAAACAAACTTGAGCTAAAGTTGAACGACAGCAAATTATTCATCATAGTTCCCGGATTACCTGAAATGCAACTTTATCCGGAAAGCGATACTGACTTTTTTCTAAGAGATTTCAATACAAGTTTTCATTTTGACAACAATATACTTACTGTTCATGAACACGGCGAGGATAGTCAGTGGAAAAAGAAGTAATTTATTGAAGAAGCATGAACGAACGGGCAATGTTTTTATTATAATAATGCCGAACACAAAGGCTTTGTTGCAGCTAATAATTATTCTCTAACTTCATTTATCATGAGTCAACTCGTAGAAAACATTTCCGATACTGCAAGATGGGTTGCCATCTTCAGAGCCGAAGAAAGTGAAAGACCCGATGCAGTTTTTCATGACCCTTTTGCACGCAGGCTTGCCGGAGAAAAAGGTGAGCAAATTGCCAATGCCATCGAATTCAGCAAGAAGAATAGTTGGTCTTTTGTTGCAAGAACTTATTTGATTGATGAATTCGTCATGCAGCATGTTGAGCAGGGATATGACATGATCGTTAACCTTGCTGCTGGTCTTGATGCTAGAGCTTATAGAATGCAATTGCCAAAAAATTTAAAGTGGATAGATGTGGACCTGCCAGGAATGATCAGCTACAAAAATGAGATACTGAAAAATGAAAAACCAAAATGTGATTATAGAAGTGTCGCTCTCGATCTTGCAGACAGAAAAGCAAGACTTGAGTTATTTCACCAATTAAATAATGAATGTAAAAAGGCTCTTGTGATCACAGAAGGTTTGACCATCTACCTAACCGCTGAACAAAATGCTGAATTGGCAACTGATCTTTCTTCACAACATCATTTTCGTCGGTGGGTTTTTGATCTTGTTTCTCCTGCGCTTTTAGAAATGATATTAAAAGAAATGCAACCAGCTTTAGAAGGAAGCGGCGCAGTATTTCAATTTGCACCGGAAGAAGGCGAAGAGTTTTTTGAGAAATATGGATGGAAACATATCGAATCAAAATCAAAATTAAAAACTGCTGCTAAGCTAAACAGGCTTTATGATGAGATAAAACCTTTTGCAGACATGCCAGAGCCTCCGGGTCCATACCGATCTTTTCCCTGGTCAGGTGATTGCCTTTTAGAAAATATATATAGTAGTAAATAAATAATCACAAACCTTTCCTAAGTACTGATGCTAATTTATTTTTTCAAGCTTCGCATGCAATTAATACAGGCATTCTGT
>JBIOVR010000030.1:0-2714 GCA_044867875.1 Chitinophagaceae bacterium | reverse complement strand
GCAAGATAAAAAATATAAAAACGTTACGGGAGATTAATTAAAAAGGCTGTACGAACAATCAAGCATTCCGGTTGCTTCTCCACCAGCGGTAACCGATAACACCTACGATGATCATTGGCATAAAAGCGAGGTAAAGTATCCCTGAGTTTAATCCTTTTGCTGGCTGCTCACCCAATTGTTGCGCGGTCTTTGTGCAAATGGAACATTGAGCTGGCGACAAATGAGAAATAAAAAGTAAACCGCTTAAAAGAAATATATATATCAGCATCCTCCGCATCATGGTGTTTGTTTGCCGCAAAATTACAAAGGAAATTCAACTATGGATGGAGTTTCCCGCAAAGCGATTAAGACCACGGCCATATCCTCCGTGCGCTTAGTGGGAAATCAAATAAAAAAGCGACCCGCATCAGCGGAATCGCCTGGCCTTAACCAGTAAACTATTTAGTTTTTCAGATATTAATGCATTTTATAAAGTTCTTACACATATCATTTATTTACATAAAAGCTTCCGGTTTCATTTCCATTGTTCGACCAGGTGCCGGTGATCCCGTAAAAGCATTGCCCTACAGGAAAAAACAAGAAAGCGGTTGTTACACCGCTTAGCTTACATCAAACCTCTGTTATGTTTAAACCGTCCTGTTATGAATTTATTGGATTGTGATCTCTTTAATTGCCAGCAAAAATATGTTCGCAATAGGCGGCAGCAAGCGCCCAATGAGTAACCGGCAGTTTTCTGAGTGAATGGCAGGAAAAGCTGCCTGGCGAAAGTAATTATAGGAAAAAACTAATGACGGGTGATGCGACAAAACACATGGTGGCAACCAGCAGGCCGTAAAAAGGAATGCTAAACCAGTACTTCTTTGCGAGCCACATGTAGAAAACGGATGTAACAATAGTCAGGAACGAAAACAGGAACGAGTCTTCGATAACATAAAAATATTTTATGGCCAGGAAGATATTTACCAGCCCTATAAATATTGCCGAAGCGCTATGACTGGCATTGAAACCTGTCCATGCCTTCCACATGGTTGTCTCATCGGTCAATCGCATAGGACTGTTTTCCATTTCATGAGCAACGTTTTTGTTGCGTGGATCAAACTTTGTTGTAAAGAAAGTGTAGTAAAAATGTATTACGCCGAGTATAAAAAAAATGGCCGAACCGGTCAGCCATAATATTTTTGAAAGCATAGTTGTTTCAATTTCAGAATTGGTGTCACAATCGATTAGAGACCTCTCGCCACCACGCTACGACGCCACGAATTTCAGCTTCTTCTCTTTGCGGCGTTGCGTCATTGCCTGAGCTAAACTTCGACTACTCAGCTAAAAAAACAAAGAGCAGCGACCAAGCAGTATAGTGAGGCCTGTTTCAAACGGAGGGTTTTACTCTATATAAAAGTAGGTTTTTCCCCAGCGCAGGTCAATTTTATTGAGTAGCAGGGGGTTTGCCTGAGCCGTTTGCCAAATGGCTGAGTAAATGGCGGTTTCCCCCGAATATTTTTACTCTTTCACAAGCAAAATATATGTATTACTTTAAGCGGATGGCGACCGCCAATCACATCGTCATGCCAGTACAACTGCTTAAACTTGTCCGAAGAATAACCTTTTCAGCGGGCCTTATATTTTTTTTCCATTTTTTATCTGCTCAAACGAATATCAGTGGTGTTGTAAACACGTACTATAAAGTCATTGAAGTCATTCCATCCAAAGCTTGTGTAAGATTAACTTCGGTTGCCGGGCTTGCTTTTAATGACAAAGCGATGCTTGTTCAGATGAAAGGAGTTAGTATCAATACAGCGAGCTCCACTTCGCCTACATTTGGTGATACAACAGGTCTTAACAATGCGGGCAATTATGAGATTACTATCATTTGCAATGTCAATGGCGATTCTGTTTTTTTCGATTACATGCTCTTAAATAATTATACCGTCGCTAACCAGGTACAGTTAGTGCGGATTCCCGAATACTATTCAGCCCGCGTAACAGACACCTTAAAAGCTGCTCCTTGGAATAATACAACGGGAACAGGTGGTGTGCTCGGATTTTACGTTCAGCAAGACCTGATCCTGAATGCCCCGATATCGGGTGATACGATGGGTTACCGTGGCGGATCGTATCGGTTAAGCAGCAGTACATGCAGCAACTTCGCACCAGCCGATGCTTACGCGTACAATCCAACGTCCAGCACACAGAATGGCGCTTATAAGGGTGAAGCTGCGGCCGATGTAGCGCTTGCGCTGGCAGGAGGGAGAGGTGCGACGGCAAACGGCGGCGGTGGGGGCAACAACCATAACAATGGTGGTGCGGGCGGTGCCAACCTTGCTGCAGGAGGAGATGGTGGCGGTAACTCAAGTTCCACCGGTTGCACATTACCATTTCAGGGGAAGGGAGGAAAGGCATTGAGCAGTTGGGGCGGGAAGAAGATTTTTATGGGAGGTGGCGGCGGTGCTGGTCATTCCAATAATGGATTTGCCGTTACCAATGGCGGCGGACATGGAGGCGCTATCGTGTTCATAAGAGCTGACAATCTCATTGGCAATGGCTATAAGATTTCTGCAAATGGGCAGGTTGGTGGCCCGGCTATTTCCGATGGTGCGTCGGGTGGCGGTGCAGGAGGAACGATCATAATGACGGTAAATAATTATTTCGGTGCAACGAATATAACGGCGAATGGGGGCCAGGGAGGGACAGAAGACGATGGTCTTAACTTAAACAAA
>JBIOVR010000029.1:0-12702 GCA_044867875.1 Chitinophagaceae bacterium | reverse complement strand
TTCGCTGGGCAGCATTGAGTGGCGATCCAAATGATATTGCAGTTACTGATGAAGTGATAAAGAATTTATTTCCGCAGAATAAATCATTGATGCGATGGCTGAAACTTGCCAAAGAAAAAATTGCTTTCCAGGGTTTACCTGCAAGAATATGTTGGCTGGGACAAGGCGAAAGAGAAAAAGCCGGGCTCGCATTTAATGAATTGGTAAGATCAGGAAAAGTAAAAGCGCCGATCGTAATTGGAAGGGATCACCTGGATACTGGGAGTGTAGCATCACCAAACAGAGAAACAGAAAGCATGCTTGATGGAAGCGATGCAGTTGCGGACTGGCCAATATTAAATGCACTCGTAAATACAGCAGGCGGTGCAAGCTGGGTATCATTGCATCATGGCGGTGGAGTAGGAATGGGATATAGTATACATGCAGGAATGGTGATTGTTGCTGATGGTACTGATGATGCTGAAGCAAGATTAAAAAGAGTTTTAAGAAATGATCCGGGAATGGGAGTGATAAGACATGCAGATGCAGGTTACGAATTAGCAAAAGACACGGCAAGTAAAAATGGACTTGATATTGAGAAGCGTTTGTCATCCTAAGCAAAGCGAAGGACATTATAAAAACTTAATAACCACAAAATGAATACAACGGCAACACAATCGGATCTATTGGTGAAAATGTCATTGATGGCATGGGATATGCAAAATAATTATCTTAACAAACTTATCAGTTCATTAACCGATGAACAGTTAACCAGGGAAATAGCGCCGGGCAGAAATACGGGTGTGTATTTACTTGGACATTTGATTGCAGTGAGTGATGGCCTCTTGCCTTTATTGGATTTCGGCGATCGCTTATTTCCTGAAATGGAAGAAGTATTTCTCAAAAATCCTGATAAGTCAGGATTAAGCTTTCCTACTGTAGCAGAATTAAAACAACGACTAAAAAAAGTGAATGCAAAACTCAATAGTCATTTTCAATCAACTGATCTAAATGGATGGCTTAGCAGGCATATGTCCGTATCACCTGAAGATTTTGTAAAAGAACCACACCGCAATAAGTTGAATGTATTGATCAATCGTACCGGGCATATGGCCAATCATATCGGGCAAATGAACTTACTGAAAGCATCTTAAGTTTTTCTGACCAGCGATTCCTCCGGTACCTTGACACAATATGACCTTTGAATATTTCCCCGGCGATCATTTTACTGTTGGTACACCGGAGTATCGTGATAAAGGCTTTCATTTTATTGCAGAAAGATATAAAGAATGGCAGAGTAAAAACCTAAAAGGCTTTTGATGTTATTAAAAGTGATTGAAACTTCAGTCACTTTTTGTCTTTAATCCATAACTTTAGTAACTACTCTCACTAAAAAATTGCTATATGAAAAAAGATATCAAAACGGATGTCGGTGTTGATCACGTCCAAAAAGAAAATAATACTGAAAGCAATTCTCAATTAACCCGTCGAAAATTTGTTGGAATGACGGCCGCTTCTGCAGTTGGTTTTACAATTGTGCCAAGAGCCGTATTGGGTGGTACAAATTTTATTGCACCGAGCGATAAGATCACATTGGCATATATTGGAATAGGCACACAAGGTATAAGAGAATTATTACCGATGCTTGCAGTACCGCAAATACAAGTGATTGCTGTTTGTGATCCGAATAAAGAAGCGAGAGGCTATCGTGATTGGGGCGTAGATTATTTAAAAAATGAGATTCGTAAAACGATACAGGATCCGAACTGGTCACCGGGAGGGGATAATTTAGTTGCCGGTGGAAGAGACAATGGAAAAGCGATCGTTGATGCCTATTACTCCAATGTAGTTAAACAGGAAAAATATAAAGGCTGCACTGCCTATGCTGATGTGCGGGAACTTTTGGAAAAACAAAAAGATCTTGATGCAGTAAAGATCATGACGCCGGATCATTTACACGGTGTTCTTTCCATGGCTGCCATAAAAAAAGGAAAACATGTGCTTGTGCACAAGCCAATTTCAAATCGTTTGGTAGAAGGAAAGAGAACGATCGAGATGGCACGCAATAATCCAAAGGTCATCACACATTTGATACCGTGGGATTCAAATGGATCAATGGATACAGTGATGGCATGGATAAATGCAGGAGCAATTGGTACATTAAGAGAAGTGCATAACTGGACAAACCGTCCTGTATGGCCGCAATACCCGGATCTGCCTGCAAACAAACCTCCTGTTCCGGAAGGATTCAATTGGGATCTTTGGTTAGGCCCTGAAGCTGATCGTCCTTATAGTCCTGATTATACGCATATGGTATTCCGTGGCTGGTATGATTTCGGTGGCGGATCAATGGCGGATATGGGACACTATAGTTTATGGACAGTTTTCAATGCATTGAAATTAACATCACCAACAGTTATTGAACCACATCGCAGTCATGTTTGTAGTTTTAATGGTGCTGTTCCTTATCGCATCAATAATGATTTTTCATTCCCAATGGCAAGTACGGTTCGGTTTAGTTATCCTGCTAATGGAAATCGTGGACCGGTTGATCTTTGTTGGTATGATGGAGGAATGAGGCCACCAATACCAGAAGAGTTAACCCGTGAGAACAAAGAATTACCACAGGAAGGAATGATGTTTGTTGGTGACAGTGGAAAGATATTGGCAGGTTTCAACATTCAGAATCCACAAATTATTTCCGGTAAAAAAATGGATGCACCGGCTAATACAAACGCGGCGCCACAAAACCAGGTACAACAAACTTCTGCAGCGCTTCCATTATTTGTTGAAGCATGCAAATCTGGTAAACAATATCCCGGTAATTTTTCAGAAGCAGAATATTTAACTGAAGCAGTTAATTTATATGCAGCTTCATTAAGAGCACATAAGTTATTGAGATATGATGCTACAACCATGAAGATCACGAATGTACCTGACGCAAATAAATATTTGACAAGAGAATACAGGAGTGGATGGGGGCCCGATCAGATATAGAACCACGATTATTGGGATAAAAAGCCTGCCTGCCGGTAGGCAGGGATCAAGAGAAAAACTATTCATTAACATTAACACGAAAGCATTATGAAAACAATAAACAGGAGAAAATTTTTCTCAACAACAACAAAAGCTGGAGCCGCCGCATTTGTTTTATCAAAATTACCAGCTGATTTTTTTACAAACGCTAAAGCTAATAATATGCCTCTCGGTTTTCAATCATGGACAATAAAAGATAAACTAAGCGCTGATTTTCCAGGCACTTTAAAATGGATGGCTGACCTGGGTTATAGATCAATTGAGATGTGTTCACCAAAAGGATATGAACAGATCGGTTTTGGTGCTTTTACAAAAATGAAAAATTCAGACATTCGAAAAACTATTGAAGATGCAGGAATGAAATGCCCAAGTTGTCATTTTGGTGCTAATGAATTCAATGACGAAAATATTGATGATCGAATTCAATTCGCAAAAGACCTGGGTATGACACAAATGATCTGTTCTACTTTCTGGTTGCCAAAAACTGCGACGATAAGTGATTACCAGGCTTCGGCAGATAAACTAAATAAAGCCGGAGAAAAAATAAAGAAGGCTGGATTGCAAGCTGGGTTTCATAATCATGATTTTGAATTTGTAAAAATTGATGGACAACTTATCTATGATGCATTACTTGCCAGCTTCGATCCTGATCTTGTGAAATTGCAGTTCCAGACCCAGGTAATAGTGCATGGATATAAAGCAGCAGATTATTTTACTAAATATCCCGGCAGGTTTATTTCAGCACATTTATCTGATTGGACCGCGGATAAAAAAGAAGCAGCCGTTGGCCAGGGTATCATTGATTGGAAAGAATTTTTTGCTGCTGCAAAAACAGGTGGTGTAAAAAATATTTTTGTAGAAATGGCGGAAGACAAGTTTAAAGACAGCGCCACTTATATTCAGAAGATGTATGCTTAGTTATTTTAAATTTTAAATTTTGAATTTTGAATTAATTCAACATTTAGCATTCAAAATTTAAAATAAATTAAGCCAACCTCACCGCCTGTTTAGTAGCCGCTGATCTATAAATAGCTTCTACAATGCGTATATCTCTTAGCCCTTCTTCGCCGGGAACAAGCATTGGTTTTCCATTCATGATCGACAATGCATCATCATCCATTTGTTTGGCTTGTTGCCACGGTGTATTGTATGGAGTGTTTATTTCACCAAGCGGACTGCTTCCTTTCACGCCTGAATAAGCAGAGTAAGGCGCCATTTTGATATCACCTTTTTCACAAATGATATTCATGTAATTTATATTCTCGCCAAAGCTGGTCCTGATAGATGCTTTCACACCGCCGGGAAATTCTAAAACAGCAGTAGTTGTTTCATCCAATCCATTTTTATAGATCTCTGGTCTGTTGGTTGCAGTACTTGCTGAAATAATGGCGATAGGCTCCATATTCGTTCCCAATCTTGCACCCTGTATTGCATAAACACCCATATCATATAGCACACCGCCGCCCATTTCTTTTTTTTGTTTCCAATGATCGGTACGATCATCTCTGTAACCTGCTGCACAATCCAAACTTTTTGCATTCCCTAAAAGCTTTCGTTTCAGGATGCGCCGGTATTCCTGCGTGTTAGGTTCGTGATGCAGGCGATAGCCGATCGCTAATGATCTTTTATTTTTATTACAGGCATCGATCATCTCCTGGCATTCTTTTGCGGTCATCGCCATTGGCTTTTCACACCACACATGCTTGCCGGCATTCGCAGCTCGTATTACATACTCTTTATGCATCGATGGTGGAAGCACTACATATACAACATCAATATCATCGTTGTTAGCGATCTGGTCAAAACTCTGGTAGTTATAAATATTTTTATCAGGGATGTTGTGTTTTGCCTTCCAGGTTTCTGCTTTTGAAGGAGTGCCGGTTACAATTCCAGCGAGATAACAATTTTTTGTTTGTTGTAATGCTGGCGCCAGCAGATCGGTGCTGTAATAACCAAGTCCAACTAATGCAATACCTAAACGATCTTTTTTATAAATATTGGTGGATCGTAAGATCGAAGGAGACAAAAGAATTCCGCCTGTTCCAAGCGCCAATGTCTTTATTACGTCTCTGCGTGATGTTAAACTCATAATTCAGGATTTAATACGAGTGTTCATTTACTAAAGATAAAAAATGTAAAGTGAAAGTATAAGAAACAAACTATGTACCTGGATATTATTTTCAGGGGTAATGCAAAGGATGGCCTAAGAGACTTTAAAAAGCAATAACTTAGAGAAGATACGGACAATCAAAAACCTTACAAACAATGAAGAGGAACTCAATTTCTCTTTGCTTAGTGATCTTATTTTCTTCTCAACCCGTTTTTGCACAGCAAATTAATCCGGTGCAGGGAGAAGTATATGCGATAGTGGTTGGCATTTCAAAATACAATTATATCAGGCCGTTAAGTTATGCTGACAACGATGCTGACCTGTTTGCGGAATTATTAAGATCAGGTGCTGGTGGCAGAATAAAAGAGGAAAATCTTTTCCTGATGAAAAATGATTCTGCGAATGCCGGTAATTTCTGGTCTGCAATATCACGTATCAGCAATAAGCAATTAAAAAAAGGTGATAGGGTTTATATTTATTTTGCCGGGCATGGAGATGCAGTTAAAGGTTTGAATGAATATTATTTGTTATTATCGGATTGTCAACCCGCCAATGATGGTAACAATTATCTCTTAAGCTTTGGCGCTATCGACATGTACCACCTGAAAAATCGTATGGGGCTTTTGACCGGACGGGGAGTTGAAGTGATCCTGATCCTTGATGCTTGTCGCACAAACGAATTAGCCGGAGGTTATGCATCGCAGGCATTCAATTCAAGCATCATGCAAACAAAAGTAGGAGAGATAACAATGTTGGCGACAGGACCAGGCCAGATATCTATAGAGGATGCTTCTTTTGGAATGGGGCATGGTTTGTTTACTTACAATCTTATTGATGCCATAAGTGGCAGAGCAGACAAGGAAGATGCTGGCAATAATGACCAGATACTTTCACTGGAAGAAATACAATTCTGGGTAACAAAGCAAGTGAAGACCATGTCTGAAAAATTCCGTGCTTCACAAAGCCCTGTGTTTTGTTGCGAAGAAAAAAATAAAGCAACAATAGGAATTGTTGATAGCGGTTTTAATCTTGTATGGAATCGTTTAAAGCAATTGAATAATAAAAATGATCCCGCAATTATTCCTGCAAGTAAAAATCAACGGGCTGCTGAACTTGTGGCCGATACTGCTTTACTCACTCTTTACAATAAATTTAACCAGGCAAGAAAAGAAAATAACTTATGGGGTGATAATTCTGCAAATAGTTATTATGACAAGATGGTAGCTCGTTTCCGTGAAGAGCAGATCACAGAAGATTCCCGTTATTTGCTGGCATCAGATTTTA
Organism: Chitinophagaceae bacterium; assembly: GCA_044867875.1. Taxonomy (GTDB): domain Bacteria; phylum Bacteroidota; class Bacteroidia; order Chitinophagales; family Chitinophagaceae; genus VBAS01. The sequence continues at coordinate 6,293 of JBIOVR010000029.1, read as the reverse complement.
TAAATTTTGCACAACAAAAGATCAATCTCTACCTTGAAGGAAAAGATTTGCTTTCACTCCAGAATATGCAGGAAAAAAGTGATTCATTGAATGAGTCTGAATTTTTATCTGAACAGTATGAACGGGTAATAAAAACTCTTTCGGAAAAATGGACCATTGCCGGCATGATGGTAGAAAAAGCCGGCAAGTTGCTTTCTTCCAAAGGCGATTCGTCTTTTTTGAAGAAGTTAAGACCAAAAATATTTTTCCTGATGGCAAGGGGCTATGTAAATGAGGAAAAAGAGAATACACTTTCCTTTGAGCAGGCGTGGCAATATGCTATGGAAACCTATAAGTTGGATACTACAGCTGCTTATGCAGCTGAATGTCTCGGGCTCTTAAATGCTTATAAGAACAGTTGGAACTACCACTTGAGATATGATCCTCAGGATAGTTATTCACCTGGTAAGCGCAGAGATATAGCTATTTATTATTTTAAAAAAGCAATTGCATTGGCGCCTGAATGGGTAATTGGTTACAGAAGTATTGCATTAAAAGGATATTCGGTCGAATTTTTCAGAAGAGACTCGGCTATTTATTATATGAGAAAAGCGATCAATATAAATCCTGATGATGCTACTACTTATATTCTTTTTGGTGACCTGTTAAGGTCAAGACTTTTGATCGATTCATCTATTTATTATTATAAACTTGCATTGTCAAAATCAGCAAAACTGGCTCACGCTGATATTTATCGGAGGATCGGTAATAATTTTCTTCGTTACCCCTATAACAGCCTGGTCAGGAAACTACCCGACCTTAAACTCGACTCTGCAGTTTGGTATTCTGAAAAATCTCTTGCCATTGATCCAAATAATGTCGGCGCTTATCTCAACCTAGCAGAGGTTTATGAACGACTTAACAAAACCGATTCGGCTTTGCTTGTTTATGTAAAGATCGTGACCATTGCACCTACTTACCAGTTTCCCTATACAAGGATCATTTTATACTATACCCAAAAAAGCAAACCAGATTCAGTATTCGCTTATGCAAAAAAACTTTGGCAGTATGATCCTCAGAATACATATGCTGCTAACGAGATCGGCGGCTATTATGAGAGACGAACTACTTTTCGTGACACTGCAATTTATTATTATGAACGAGCCCTAAATGGAAATTTCCCTAATAATTTAAGCCGTGAAAGACTGGGTTATTTACTGATGGAAAAAGATAAAAATGATACAAAACCATTGGAATATTTTTCCTATATGCTTGATCGGTCGCCTACAAGCTGGCGACAATATTATAACATAGCCTGTTATTATTCCAACCAGGGAAACACAGATAAAGCAGTTGAATTTTTGGAGAAAGCATTTGGAAAAGGGTTCAGAAATTACAAGCAGGTAAATGAAGATCGTTATCTTGATCCAATACGCGACAGTGAAGGATTTAAAAGATTAATGGCGAAACATTTCCCTAAATAAAAAAACGGAAGCCTTGTTGTATAGGGAATAACCTTTCTCATTTAACATTCATAATTTTAGAATTCAAAATAACGTCAGCGATGCGCCATACAACCCGAAAAGAATTCCTGCAAACATCATCAGCCTTGCTTTTAGGATCAGCATTTGCACGAACTCCATTTGATCTTAAAAAAGAAAAACTTCCTTTAGCATTTTCTACATTGGCCTGTCCTGACTGGGATTTTAAAAAAATTACTGACTATGCGAAACAGCATGAGTATACAGGAATAGAACTTCGCGGATTGAAACGGGAGATCTTTCTTCCAAAATGTCCTGAATTCAGCAGCACTAAAAACATAGATGCGGTGCTGAAAATAATGAAGGATAAAAAACTTCGGTTTGTTGATCTTGGGTCATCCAGTACATTACATTTTAGTGAAGGAGCAGAAAGAGAAAAAAATATAAACGATGGCAAAGCCTTTATCGATCTTGCACAGCAGTTGAATTGTCCCAACGTAAGAGTGTATCCCAACCTGCTTCCAAAAGACAAGGATAAAGATGAAACGATGGAATTTATTGTAAAAGGATTATTGGAGCTTGGTAATTATGCAAAGGCAAGCGGTGTAATGGTATTGATGGAAACACATGGTGATCTTGTATGGACACAGGATATTGACAAGATCATGCAGCATGCAAGTCATTCAAATGTTGGATTAGTGTGGGATCCCTGCAATATGTGGACGATAACAAAAGAACCTCCGTCAGAAATGTACCGCATCTTAAAGAAATATATTCATCACGCACATATAAAAGATGCAAAGCTGGTGGATGGCAAACCACAATACGTTAGATTAGGACAAGGTGAAGTGCCCATCTTCGAAGCAGTAGATGCTTTATCGAAAAGTGGATACAAAGGTTATTACAGTTATGAATGGGAAAAACTTTGGCACCCCGAACTCGAAGATCCCGAAACTGCATTGGCTGATTATCCTGTGGCAATGAAAAAACATTTTTCAGATTTAAAATTTTAAATTTCAAATTTGAAATTGATACATGCCCTCACCAAATAACACATACGACGCAATAATAGTTGGTTCAGGCATTTCCGGTGGATGGGCCGCTAAAGAACTTTGTGAAAAAGGATTAAAAGTTTTGTTGCTCGAACGTGGCCGCAATGTGGAACATATAAAAGATTATCCAACTGCAACAAAAGATACCTGGGAATTTAAACACCGGTTAAATTTATCTACTGAAGAAAAAAAGAGTCACTTTGTTCAGAGCCGTCATTATTCTTACCGTGAAGACAACAAACATTTTTATATCAACGACGAGGAGAACCGGTATAATGAAACAAAACGCTTCGACTGGATAAGAGGAGATATTGTTGGTGGACGCTCGCTTTTATGGGCAAGGGCCTGTTACCGCTGGAGTGATCTTGATTTCGGATCAAATCTTAAAGATGGTCATGGAGTAGACTGGCCGATACGTTATAAAGACATTGCGCCCTGGTATGATCATGTAGAGAAATTTATTGGTGTAAGTGGCAATAAAGATGGTGTTCCGCATTTACCCGATGGACAATTTTTACCTCCATTTGAAATGAACGTAGTAGAAAAATATTTTAAAGAAAAGGTAGAAGCAAAATATAATGACCGCAAAGTGATCATTGGCAGAGCCGCTAATCTTACACAACCAGTAAAAGGCAGGGGACAATGCCAGGCAAGAGATCTTTGTCATCGCGGTTGTCCTTTTGGCGCCTACTTCAGTACCAATGCAAGTACAATGCCGGCTGCTTATGCTACCGGTAATCTTACGGTGAGGCCACATTCGCTGGTGAATAAAGTTTTGTATGATGAGCAAAAACAAAAAGCAACAGGAGTGGAGATCATTGATACGGAAACAAAACAGACAGAAGATTTTTATGCACGCATTATTTTTCTCAATGCCTCCACAGTAGCCACTGCATTTATATTATTGAATTCAACATCATCACGTTTCCCCAATGGATTAGGAAACGGAAGTGACCAGGTGGGCCGCAACCTGATGGATCATCACAAAGGGCTTAGCCTTAATGCTGATGTAGATGGTTTTGAAGAATGGGTAACGCATGGCCGCAGGCCGATCCCGCTTTTTATTCCACGCTTTATAAATATGAAAGAACAAACAACTGACTTTCTCCGTGGTTATCATTTTGGGGCAAGTGCATCAAGACCGCGGCAACAAGGCGATGCAGAGATCGGTGAATCATTAAAAGAAGCGTTGACAGCGCCGGGTCCATGGCGTATGAATGTATATGGTTATGGTGAATGTCTTCCTTATACTGATAACCGGGTCACACTTGACACCAGTAAAAAAGATAATTGGGGTAGACCGGTCATCACGATCGATTGTGAATTCAAAGCAAATGAAAAAGCGCAGCATGAGCATATGAAAATTACCGGCAAGGAAATGATGGAAGCAGCCGGGTTTAAAAATATTTCTATTACCAGCAATATGTCTTTCCCCGGCAATGCCAATCATGAAATGGGAACGGCACGTATGGGCAATGATCCAAAAACTTCTGTGCTGAATAAATGGAACCAGATGCACGAAGTACCTAATATGTTTATTACCGATGGGTCTTGCATGGCTTCGAGTTCCTATCAAAACCCTTCACTCACTTATATGGCGTTGACAGCAAGAGCTTGTGATTATGCGGTGGGGGAAATGAAGAAGCTGAATATTTGATTTTCTTTTGTTTTGATAACGGGCTTTAGTATTTCATGGTGTCGTCTGTTGTGTCACTCACTTGTACGTTCCGGTTTCATAGCATCAACTTACATCTTTGGTAGTTTCCCTATACCCATTTTGAGGGATTAAAATATTCGAGAGATATTTTTTATCTTGGATAATTCATTGTTTTCGGTATCATCAGTAATCTGGAACAATTAATCCCTTTAAAAAATGACTTTCGATTTGGCCAAGCGATTGGCTGAAAATTTATTAAACATTTAATAATATTAGCAATAATGGTAAATACAGATTTTATAAATGTGGACATGCTTGAAAGACTTTATTTGTCATATGGGTTTGAAGTCGATAATTCAGAGAAAAATCTAAGGATTTTTATATATAGGAAGAGTAGATATATGGGTGTTGATGTTATCGGTCTTAACAATGAAAATATTACGAATGAACTTGCTGAATCGAAACGCCGTGAATATTCTGAATTGGGTTACGCCGTTAATCTCAAAAAAATAACGACTAATGAAGAAGCGGAGATTGAGTTGTTTAAGAGTTTTTTCTCTTATGAAACTAGCAGAGAAAGACTGAGAAGAAAATATATCGATTTCGCAAAAAATCAATCAAAGCAATTATTAGGATTCAAATATCAATACATTGAAAGTCCTTACGATGTCTTTCCCAAAAACGAAGATTTAGGGATTTTTGAAACAATAAATAAAAATCTAAATAGTCAATCGCCCGAGTTAATTATAATCGAGGCAGCCGCTGGATATGGAAAAACTTGTACTGCATATGAGCTTTTAAATAAAATGGTTTCACAAGAAAATGATGTAATTCCAATCTTCACAGAGCTGTCAAGAAATCGAGGAGCAAATATTTTTCGGTATGTCTTATTAGATGAAATCGATCTTGAGTTTCAATCTCTTAATTCTCCTCTAGTTATAAAGGAAATTAAAAATGGCAGAGTACCATTAATTATAGATGGATTTGATGAACTTTTAGAAAAGGTTCAAACCGAGAACTTGCTGGATAAATCATTCGAAGAAGTCGAATCAATGCTTGATACAATTGGGAATTTACTTGAGCATAGAGCGAAAATTATTTTAACTACTCGTAAGACTGCAATTTTCACAGGTATTGAATTCGATAAATGGGTTGTTAAGTGGGAAAATAAATTTAGAATAACAAGATTAGCGCTAAAAGAGCCTAAGTTGAAGGAGTGGCTCGGAAACGAAAGATATCAGTTGATAAAAGATTTTAATACACCTATACATTCATTAGCAAATCCCGTTTTGCTAACATTTTTAAAGCATTCGGAAGAGGAGTATTTTATCGAATTGATAACTAATTCAGAGCGATTGATTGAGCAATATTTTGAAAGACTTTTAGAAAGAGAGAAGGAACGCCAAACATTATATATAACAGTTGAAAATCAAATGTTGTTGTTTTATAATGTCGCAAAAAATTTGCTCGAAATGGATGCGACTGCCGAAGAGAAAGATTTTTTTAAACTTATAATATTAGAAGACAACAGAAAATTATTAGACGAAACCCTTCTACTGTATAGTGGAGTAAATAGGCCAAACATCGATAACCTAGTTGATACACTTGCCACGCATGCTTTACTGGATAGAAAGGGAAGAAATCAAGATCAAATCGGGTTTGTTAATGATTTTATATTCGGAACTTTTATCGGTAAAATAATTAATGATTTGACAGTGCCATTATCAAATAAAAAATACTCGATATATATGGTTGAAATAGCTGTTACGGCTTTCCGAGTTCAAAGTGAAGTTAATCGAGGTATACTTTGGAACAAAGTTCAAGGCATGATTAATAGATTGCCTCCCTTCACCATTTTTTCATTTGATATTTTTTTAAGAAAACAGTTAGTGAGAAATTATGAAGAAATAACTGTTCCAGATTTCGAGTTTTTTAATATACATTTTTCAAATCATAATATTGTATCGTCGGTTTTTTTGAACTGCACTTTTAAAAACTGTGTTTTTGACATTAATTACTTGAATGGAATTAGCTTCATTGATTGCTCTTTCTATAATTGTTCTGTTGTAAATGGAAATTTTCTTGATGGGCAAAATGAAATGGTAGTTATAAAGTGCAAACAAA
>JBIOVR010000028.1:0-2401 GCA_044867875.1 Chitinophagaceae bacterium | reverse complement strand
AAAGAAGAAGGTTTTTTAACGGAGATGCGCAGTAAAATGGTAAACCGCCAGCAATTAAATGAGATCGCTTTACGAATGGGTTTGAAAAAGATCACCCTGTACAATAAATCAGACGGCTCTTTAAAGATCAGCCAGATCTTTGGAAATACATTAGAAGCATTGGTCGGCGCCATTTATCTTGACAGGGGCGATAAAAAAACAGCTAAATGGGTTACTGAAAGAATTATTTTACCCCATATGTTTATTGATGATCTCGAACTTTTGGAGATAAACCATAAGAATAAACTTTACGGATGGGCTAATAAAAACGGAAAAGTGCTTGAGTTTGAAACTGTGGAAGAGAGAGTTGAAAATGGCCGCAGGCTTTTTACAATAGCTGCTGTTGTTGATGGAAAAAATATAGCAGAAGGAAAAGCTTTTAATAAGAAAGACGCATCACAAATAGCGGCTCAGATGGCCGTGGTGATGTTGGGGATCATGAATACAGAAACTCCTGCTGAAAACGATACAAATAATAAGTGATGCTTATTTAATTTCCTCGCACAATTCGATCAACACTCCATTTGTCGATTTTGGATGAAGAAAGCAAACTAATTTATTATCAGCGCCTTTTTTTGGTTTTTCGTTTAGCAAAATGAAACCCTCGCTTTTCAATCGCTCCATTTCTGATTCAATATTTTCAACCTCAAAAGCTATATGATGAAGGCCTTCGCCCTTTTTGTCAATAAACTTTGAGATCACTCCATTTTCCTCAATGCTTTCTAATAGCTCGATCTTTGTATCCCTGGTTTTGAAAAAAGCGGTGTTCACTTTCTCACTTTCCACCCTCTCCGTTTTATAACACTGACTTTTCAGCAGCTTTTCAAATAAAGGCACGGATTCTGCCAATGTTCTTACGGCGATACCAATATGTTCAACTTTTAGCATAGCTCTTTGGTTTGATTCTAAAGGTCTTACGATTTTGGTAAAAATAGCTCTTAGTGATGAAAATAGCCTTTTGAAGTCAGCCCTTTAGAGTTAATTTTGTAGTCGGTCAAATTTACAATCAAATTAATATGTTGAAATTTCCCATATACCTTGATCATAATGCTACCACACCTTGCGATCCAAGAGTTGTTGAAGCCATGATACCTTATTTTACGAATAGTTTTGGCAATGCTGCAAGTCGTAATCATCCTTTTGGATGGCAGGCTGAAGAGGCTGTTGATTATGCTCGTGAGCAAGTAGCAAAATTAATTGGAGCAGATCCCAAAGAAATAATTTTTACTTCCGGTGCTACTGAGGCAGACAACCTTGCAATAAAAGGTGTGTTTGAAATGTATGCAAGTAAAGGAAATCATATTATCACTTGCAACATCGAACACAAAGCAGTACTTGATACATGCAAGCATATTGAAAAAGAAGGTGGAGAAGTTACTTACTTAAAAGTAAATCCCGATGGCCTCATCGATATGAAAGAACTGGAAGCAGCCATCAAACCAACTACCATTCTTATTGCTATCATGTATGCTAATAATGAGATCGGAACGGTAATGCCAATGAAAGAGATTAGTGCATTGGCAAAAAAGAAAGGCATTCTTGTTTTCTCTGATGCAACGCAAGCGGTTGGAAAGATCCCTGTTGATGTAAATAAAGATGGAATTGACCTGATGGCATTCACTGCTCATAAAATGTATGGTCCGAAAGGAGTTGGTGCATTATATGTTCGCAGAAAAAATCCAAGAGTAAAAGTAACTGCTCAGATGGATGGTGGTGGTCACGAACGTGGAATGCGCAGTGGTACATTGAATGTTCCTGGAATTGTAGGTTTCGGTAAAGCATGTGAAATATGCCTGAATGAAATGGAAGAAGAAACAAAAAGAATAAGTGCATTAAGAGATAAATTGGAAACTGCTTTAATGAAGACAGAAGAAGCATACATTAATGGGAGCACACAACATCGTTTACCACACGTTACAAATATCTCTTTTAAATATGTTGAGGGTGAAGGTTTGCTGATGGGTTTTAATAAAGATATTGCCGTTTCATCTGGTTCCGCTTGTACATCTGCATCGCTTGAACCATCATATGTGCTAAAAGCACTTGGTCTTGGCGATGATCTGGCACATAGTTCGCTTCGTTTTGGATTAGGAAGATTTACAACGGAAGATCAGATCGATTATACAGTTGAGGCAGTTACAAAAACAGTTAACAAGTTAAGAGAAATGAGTCCGCTCTGGGAAATGTATAAAGAAGGAATAGACATGAATAGTATTGAATGGGCTCATCATTAATTTTTTGAAACGAAACAATAAAATTTAAGAATATGGCTTACTCAGATAAAGTGATAGATCACTACCAGAACCCAAAAAATGTGGGCACCCTGGACAAAAGCAAACAAAACGTAGGTACAGGTCTTGTT
>JBIOVR010000027.1:0-2921 GCA_044867875.1 Chitinophagaceae bacterium | reverse complement strand
TGAATCCCCCTTCGGGGGTCTATGTAGAAGAAAGAAGATTATTAAGTATGAAAGTGATCTATTTTATCGGGATCGGCGGAATCGGGATGAGTGCATTGGCGAGATACTTTCATTCAAGAGGTACAAGAGTAAGTGGGTATGATAAAACAGCAAGTTCTTTAACAAGGGAATTAGAGCAGGAAGGAATGAGGATACATTATGAAGAAAATGTTGACCTGATTCCAAAAGACGCAGAGTTGGTTGTGTATACACCAGCAGTTCCTAAAGAACACAAAGAGTTAGTGTACTATCAACAGAATGGCTATAAAGTAGTAAAGAGAAGTGATGTATTACAGATAGCAACAGAAAGTTCTTTTAATATATGTATCGCAGGCACGCATGGCAAAACAACTATTACAACGATGGTTGCGCATTTGTTGCGACACACTGGCTATGGTTGTAATGCTTTTTTAGGTGGCATCTCGGTGAACTATGGAACTAATTTTTGGGCAAGCGAAAGAAATGTAAGTGTCGTTGAAGCTGATGAGTACGACAGAAGTTTTTTGAAATTAAGTCCGGACATAGCGATCATCACGGCAATGGACCCGGATCACCTGGATATTTATGGAACTGCTGAAATAATGGAACAAGCATTTATCGATTTCATTGGTAAAATAAAAGAAGGTGGTTTATTGATCAGCAAGTTTGGATTAAAGAGAGCAAAAGAGCTAAAAGGAACCAGGCATCTGTCTTATAGTGCTCAAAACAATAATGCAGATGCACATGCTGAGAATATTAAAATGATGAATGGGAGTTATGAGTTTGATGTGGTGATCAATGAAAAGAAAATTGAGAGAGTGAGATTGAATATCGGGGGAATGCATAATGTGGAGAATGCAATAGCGGCGATAACAGTAGCAAGTTCTTTAAATATTGATCAAGAAAAGATCAAAGCGGCGGTAGCAGACTTTAGAGGTGTGAAAAGAAGATTTGAGTATATTATTAAAACCGATGAACTGGTTTTTATTGATGATTATGCTCACCATCCTGAAGAATTAAGAGCCTTGATCAGCAGCGCTAAGTCTTTGTTTAGCGAAAAAAAATGTACAGTGATATTTCAACCGCATTTGTACACAAGAACAAGAGACCTGGCTGACGGATTCGCAGAAGTATTGGATATGGCTGATGAAGTGATATTGTTTCCGATCTATCCTGCAAGAGAATTGCCGATAGCAGGAGTGAGCAGCCAAATGATACTTGATAAAATGAAGAACAAGAATAAAAGAGTGTTGGAGAAAGAAGAGTTGAGAAATTGGATAAGAAAAGATTTTAAGAAACAAGGAAAGGTTTTAGTAACAGCAGGAGCAGGAGATATTGATCTGCTGGTAGAACCAATAAAAGAAATTTTGAAATAATTTTTGTGAATACAAAAGCAACTATAAAGAAAATACTATTTGTGATGCTCTGGGTGTGCATCGGAGGTGGTATGTTAAGTTTATTAATTGCAGCAATTGGTAAAAAGAACAGGGAAGACTGTACTGACTATACGATCGCAATTAAAGGATCAGCGGAGAAATTTTTTATAAACGCGGATGATATCAGGAAAATACTTAGATCAGGCGCCGGATCTGAGTTAAAAGGGAAAAAGATCTCAGAAATAGATCTAAAAAAACTTGAACGCCTTTTAAGAGATAATATTTGGATCAGGAAAGCAGAAATGTGGTTCGATAATAAAAGTGTTCTGCATGTTGAGGTTTACGAAAGAGAACCGATCGCCAGGATCTTTACAAATGCCGGTAATTCATTTTATATCGATAGCACTGAAAGAAAGATACCTCTCTCTGACAGGATGAGTGCAAGAGTGCCGGTATTTACAGGTTTTCCAGATAAGAAAGTTTATTCAGCCAAAGACAGTTTATTATTTACTGATGTAAAGAATGTGGCTATATATATTAAGAATGATCCTTTCTGGATGAGCCAGGTGTCCCAGGTGGATATAACGACTGATAGAAATTTTGAACTAAGTCCTGTTGTTGGGAATCATTTAGTAAAACTTGGCAACGGAAAGGATATTGAAAAGAAATTTAATCGACTGATGATATTTTATAAGCAAGTGCTTGCTGAAAAAGGATTTGATTCATACAGCACAATTGATGTTCAATATACCGGGCAAGTAGTAGGAACGAAAAGAGGAACAGGTAAAAGCAAAGTTGATACGGTATTGCTAAAAAGAAGAGTAGATGAAATGCTGAAGCAAATGCAGAAGCAGTATGACAGCGTTGCAGCCTTAAAACCGATTACTGAAAAACCAAACATAAGTGGATCACAAGTAAGTACAACTGGTTTGAGAGCCACCAATTCTCAATCTACTAACCCAAATGCTTTGAAAGCTGAATCCCTACCCTCTAAAAACGAAAACAAAACTGATAAAAACAAACCAAGAGCAGTGATGCCAAAAAAGGAGGGAAGTCCGTAGTCGGAAGCCAGGAGTTGCGAGTAATCTATTCATCCCTCCAAAGGAGGGGCAACGGAAATTGCAAATGTGAAAATGATAAAGGGATTGGTAAAAGATGAATAGAATTACTGGAAGTACAAAAGTGCGACGCAACGAAAGCTTGATCGGAGTTACTTAAGCTTGTATCAAAATGAAAAAACTAAAAATCATAATCTAAAATTCGTAAACAACTAAAAACTACAATATCATGAACAAAGATCAATCCACTATCGTCATTCCCGATATCGGCATTCCAAAGAACGGTAATAACGAACAACCAATAATCGTCGGGCTCGATATTGGCACCACCAAGATCGCTGTGATCGCAGGTCGCAAAAATGAATTCGGTAAACTTGAGATACTTGGTTTTGGACGAGCCAATAGCAATGGTGTAAAACATGGCCAGGTGCTTAACATTGATGAAACAATTAAAGCGATCAATGCAGCA
>JBIOVR010000026.1:0-2613 GCA_044867875.1 Chitinophagaceae bacterium | reverse complement strand
TAAGTTTTAAAGCGGAAAATATTGCATCACATTCTTTCAGATCTTCATTTACATCCACAATCAACAAAGCCACATCGGCATCTTCCAATGAATTTTTCACGGCATCCATCATTTTTTCATGCAACCTGTATTTAGGTTCAATGATGCCTGGCGTATCTGAAAAAACGATCTGGTAATCCTTTTCAGTTAAAATTCCCTTGATCCGATGCCTTGTTGTTTGCACCTTAGATGAAACGATAGCAAGCTTCTCATCCATCAATGCATTGAGCAAAGTGCTTTTGCCAGCATTAGGTTTACCAAAAATATTTACAAAACCGACTTTCATTGAATAGCTTATATGTGCAAGCCCAAGCCGTTAGCGAAGAAGTTGAGGAGGTAATCAAATTCTATTGCCGAGGTTTGCACCTGCAATGAATAAAAAACGGGGACAATTGCTGTCCCCTTTTGTTGCGAAGGGGAGGATCGAACTCCCGACCTTCGGGTTATGAGCCCGACGAGCTACCGCTGCTCTACTTCGCGATTTGGAACGCAAAGGTACGGGTTGATGCCTTACTATCCAAAAGAAAAGCGTCCTGAAATCAGAACGCTTTTCTTTTTTTTACCCTTTATGTTTACGACTTACGAGTGACATTACTTGAACCACTTGTTTTAATATCCCGGATCAACCCCTCACCTTTAAATCTTACACTGCTGGCACCACTTGCTTTCGCATTTAATTCTTTATTCACAGTAATATTTACTGAAGATGCGCCTGATGCTTCAGCAGTACAATAATTAGTGGTCATATCAAATCCTTTAAAATCGCTGGCGCCACTCACTTCTACACTTAATTCGGCTGCATTGCCAGAGATCGTTGCATCAGACGCACCACTGATATCAAAACTCAGTTTTTTTGCGTCGATCTTACCTTTCAGATCGCTGGCGCCGGATAATCTGACAGTAATATCCTCAGCTGAAAGGCCCTCTTCAAAAAATACATCACAAGCGCCACTAACATCCAACCTGTCTATTTTTTTTATTGATACATATGCTTTTAGTTTTTGTTTGTCGCCGTTCCATCCTTTCCAGAATTTTTTATCATCATCAAAACGAATGATCAAAATACCGTTCTCCACTTTTGTAATGATCTTTTCCCTGTATTCGGCTTTTGAAGCGCTGATCGCTACTGCATCTTCATTTCCCTGGGAAATGTAAACAGTAAAAGCATTAGAAATTTTGATGGCATGAAACCCACTTAGGTTTCTTGGCTCTGCATTAGCGTCATTAATTGTTTGAGCAAACAATACTGTACTCACTAACATTGCCATCAACATCACTTGTATCTTTTTCATGTTCTTTACTTTTTTAAAAAAAATTACTTACTTACTTTTTTTATGCTGCTACTGCTTGTTTTAAGATCTCTTATCATTCCAGTTCCTTTATAATACACATCACTGCCGCCGCTTGCATTTGCAGAAAGCTCTTTATTTACTGTCACATGAACGTCGCTGCCGCCGCTTGCTTCTACATTACAAATATCTGAAGCAAGATCATAGCCTTTAAAATCACTTCCACCGCTTGCATCAATTGTAAGTCTCGCAGCTTTACCTGAAATATCTACATCACTGCCGCCACTTGCATGTATTTTCAACTCATCTGTTTCAACTTTACCATCAAAATCTGATCCGCCGGATATTTCCATTGAGAGTTTTGCAACTTTAATTAAACCGTCAACATTAATATCAGAGCCACCAGATCCTTCGAGCCTGTCAATATCTTTAAAAGAAACATAAGCCTTCATCTTACGATTACTCCACTCAAATTTTGAACTATTCTTCCAGTCAAACCAAATTTTTAAAACACCATCTTTTACTTCTGTTATTATTTTATCTCTGTATTCAGTTTTGGCGGCACTTACTGCAACCCCTTCTTCGCCCTGGCTTAAATAAAGATCAATGCCACCAGAAACTTCAATGGCATGAAATCCTGATACATTTCTTTTTTGTGCATTAGCATCATTTATTGTTTTTTGTGCTGATGCAGCTGTGATCAATCCTGTTATTGCTAATAAACTAAATAATTTTTTCATGGCTATATATTTTAAATTTTAGAAACGTATCCGCCTGTGTTGGTTTTTATTTCACGAATACCGGCATTGCCTTTATATTTTATATACCCACCGGTATCAGCTTTTACATTTAATTCTTTTTCTACTGAAATATAAATTCCTGCACCCGTACTCATTTTGATCATGCAGGTATTTGTAGTTAAGTCTTCTCCATTGAACTTACTGCCGGTATCTCCTTGTGCGTCGAGCACATCTACCTTTCCGGTAAGAGTGATCTTTGAGCCAGTGTTTTGGTCAACTGTTAAAGTGCCAATATTTATTTCTGCTTTTACCAGGCCACCAGTATTTGATTTTAGTTCAAATGTGGTTGCTTCTAATACTCCATCAATATTTGCTTCAGCGCCAGTAGTTACATGAAGCAAATCAAGTGATTTATAAGATACATAAGCTATCAGGCGTTTGCTTTCGTTTTTCTTGTTGATAGCCCCGGTTTTTGTTTCATAATGTATCCTCAAAATGCCATTTCTCACTTCGGTTACAATTTTATCACGAAACTCAATCTCTGA
>JBIOVR010000025.1:0-4996 GCA_044867875.1 Chitinophagaceae bacterium | reverse complement strand
TTTTAAAGTTCTGTTCAAAAGATCTCATAATGGATGGTTTACTCCTCCGCCACCAAACTCAACTGATCATTGTCTTCAAATAACTTTCTCCTTTTGGTTTTGGAAGATGGTTTATGGTTTGTTTGTTTAGCTTGTTGTATACGTTTGAGCAGTTCACTTGCAGGTTCATCATTTTCATTTTGGGGTACTAACTCTCCACGGAATGCTTTGGCTAATATACTTTGCGGTAGTTTGTCAAACCAGTCTTTTGCTTTTTGGTAACGGGCTTCGATGCTGTCGGCAAAATGAAATAACTCTTCTATTTTGCGGACGATTTCTTTCTGTTCTTCTAATAATGGAATTGGAATTTGTAAAGAGCGGACATCAGTCAAACTCACCTGTTTAAGAGCGACCCCGCGAGATAGCAATTTGATTTGTGATTGAATTACTGGTGATTGGATGGCATAATATAAATAAGAAGGATTGACGATGTCTTTGGTGTTTATTACACAGACTGAGTCGAGCAAAGCAAATCTATACCCTGTAGGTACAAACCTAACCTTACCTATCGTGCCTTTGCGAGAAAAAACAAAAGATGTAGAGCTTAGCTTGCATCTTCTTTCTTGTTCAATAACTGTATCTTCAGTGACATAGAAAACATCTTTGAAGTTCCATCCTGAAGGTTCTGCAAATTGCGCTGTCGATAAAAAAATAAATCCCTTATCAACATATTTTGGGTTTCTATGCTTGGGGTTTGGATCAATTACATCAGCTATCGCTGACATTGCTTCTTCATTCCACTCTTCACGCTTTATTTTATTCTCATCCCTCCAACGCTTCGTCAATTCACCACTTACAGCAGCGCCGAGAGCAGATTGCCGAAAGCTTTTAAGCAGGGCTGGTATTTTCTCCAGCCGGGTTCTGCTGCTGGCTATTCTTAACATTATTGCATCTAGCCTTTCTACAATACGTCGTTGTTCGGGGTGTGGAGGAAGCGGGACGTTGACTGCTTTCAAAAATTTATAGTGACGGCTGTATCCTTCAGATGCTATCTTTAATGAATTCAAATAGTAACTAAAGAAGTGTTCATTGAAAAATTTTTTTGGCTTAAATATTTTCGTGCCATCGGCACCAACTGCAAAAGGGAAATCAATAAACTTAATTCGTCTTGTATGATCGCCAAATATTATTACCGGTAATTCTCCTGTGTACAAAAGATCTCGGTCATTTACATATCCATTTATTAAATCCTCACCTTGGTCGACTACTGGGTACTTACCATTTGGGTTTGTATCTTTTTGTTTTAGCTTGACGTAATCACCAATTTCGTCCAAACATTCTTCAAAAGGTAATTGAAGCCAACTTGAAAAAAGTTGAGGCATCATTTCATCAATTCGATTATCTCCAGTTTCAATATTATCCATAGAATTTCTGCTTCTCATTAGCTTAACGGTATTACTTCAGATGATAGGATTGCGACGCAATAATGTTCAACTTAGTTAATGGCGCTAGTATCAATATCATTTTTCACCCTCTGTTTCCAGTAAGTTTAAAATTTCTTTTAGTTCGTCCACGACAAATTCCAGTTCGGTAATGGCTTCACTTGCCACGACCTGCGGCTCTGGTAAATTATCTCCATCTTCCAGTGTTTCATCTTTCAGCCAGTTAATATCCAGTTTATAGTCCCTTTCTTTTATTTCGCTGATATGAAATTTTCTGAAGCGGCCATCTGTTCCCAGATCTTTTCGCTGGCTTTGTCCATTGGGGTCTTTGCCGTAACATTTTTCAAACTCTTCAAAATGTTTTGCCGTGAGTGGCCTGTCTTTTTTGGTAATGCCTTCAACATTGCTGCGGGCATCAAATATCCAGACATTCTCCGTAGGTAACCCCTTCTGAAAAAATATCACATTGGCTTTTACACCCTGTGAATAGGGAGTAAATGTGCCGCGGGGCAAACGCAAAATGGTATGCAGGTTACAATCCTGCATCAGTATTTTAAATACTTCGCCGGCTTTATCTTCAAATAATACATTATCTGGCAGCACAACAGCAGCACGGCCCCCAGGTTTTAAAGCGCTTAAATAGTGCTGCACAAAATTCAACTGTTTGTTGCTGGTGGCAATGGTAAAGTCTTCCCGCTCCGGTGCCTGGTTCGCACCCTTGGTTCCAAATGGTGGGTTGGTTAATATGCAATCATATTTTTTCCCATCAAATGGTTCGTAAATGGTATCACCGATCTTTATTTCGGTAGTAACTCCATGCAAAAATAAATTCATCATGGCAAGACGTGCTGGTCTTGGCACCAGTTCATAACCATAATAGGTTTTCATTTTAATTCTTTTGGCATCATCGCGATCCAATGCGCCTCCTTTTGATTCATGTATCAGCCAGTCATAAGCCAATACTAAAAAACCACCGGTACCACATGCTGGGTCGCAAATCGTAAAATCTTTATTCACCCTTGGGTCGGGTTTCATAACACGAATGATGCTGCGGATAAGTTGTCGCGGCGTAAAGTATTGCCCCGCTCCTTTCTTTCCTTCACTTGCACTTCGCTCCAGTAAACCTTCAAAGGCTTCTCCTTTTACATCCACATCCATGCTGCTCCAGTCTTCTTCATCAATCAAGTTAATGAGTCGCTTCAGGTTTACAGGATTAGTGATGCGCGGCATTGCCTGTGTAAATATTTTTCCGAGTATACCTTTGCCTTCACGCAACTTGCGAAGTATTTCTGTATAATGATCGGTAAGCTCGGTACCGCTCAGGTCTTTTAAGCTAGCCCAGTTGTGTTTTTTGTCTACGTCAATACCTTTTTCATCTGCCATTTTTAAAAACAGCAGGTAAGTGAGTTGTTCAATGTAATCACCATAGTCCACACCATCATGTCGCAGTGTATGGCAAAAGCCCCAGAGTTTGTTTACGATATCAGCCATAGTTATGCAAAATAGTTATTTAAATAGTTTTTATAGTTGATCCATTTATTGGGATGCAATATGTATGATGTACTTCGAAAAAGTGGAAACACATTTCGCTCCAATACGTTAGAATAAAAAGGCAGAGTAGATTTTAAAGTATAAATATCAGTAAAAGGTTTTTTGCGGCCAGTCAAAAAGGTAAATACCTCTTCACAAGTTGCCAATATTGGTATGGAAGAACTTATCCCAATTAATTCTTCTCTTAAATACTTAATCCACACTGCTGCAAAATTGTACCATTGTTTATTCTGATTTGTTTGGCAAGTAAAATAATTTCTGCAAACGTTTTGCACATATACATTATCAGTTGAAAGTCCTATAGCAGCTAAATTGATCTTTTGAGAGTTAAAAAACCATCTTTCATATTTTGTTATACCAATTCCAAAAGGTTTCGCTAATTGTTTTATGCCCTTATCGCCGGGAATTCCATCGTTGGTTGGATCTGCTCCTAATACGATTGCCTTGATCGATCCAGTAGGAATATGTGCTTCAGGTAGTAAAATAATATCCTGCCTGACGACAACATTAAGTAATGGAAAGTTCTTTATTTCTGTAAAAAAAGGATGAATCATATCAGGCAGCAATTGCTTCATTTATTCTTATAATGATTGTTTCCGCATCTTCATTGAAAACTTTTCTAAACTTTCCCCATCCTCCATGTCTTTCAAATATAGGAGAGTATTCAAAATCTTCTTTATCCAAGGTGAGATTTTGTATCAAATGTTCTTTGATGTATTGAATCCATGCAGATTGTTCAATTGACAACGTTTTGCCAACAAATAATTTTTCTACTGCATTGTCAACCCTCTCATTTACTTCCAGCAGTGGTTCATTCTTCGCCGCGTTTCTTATGATAGAAATAATATCGGGAAGATGTTTTTTGTATACGATCTGCGATGCTCTTTTCAAGCTGGTTTCAGGAAAATGGTTTTTCAATAACTCCATTCTTAATTCTTTTAATACTTCAGTCTTCCATTCCTTCGGACGCTCCAAAATAACCTTCACAGCTTCAATTTTTTCCTTATTAGCTTTTATGAATTCTGCAAATGCTTCCAGGTATTCTAACGGTTTAAGATATTTTTCACCGGCTTCAAATACGAGTTGAGAACTGACCTCATCTGTCACACCATGGGCGACAATAAAGAAAGATTTAGCTCTTTTATAATTCACCAGCAATTTTTGAAAATTCCTGGTATTCAAAATTTTCATCACCCCGGAAAAATCATTCTGAATAGCAGATTTAAAATTGGATGCAAATTTTCCAATATCGCCATTGGCTATCCACGGTTCAAATTGAGTTCGACCTTCGCGACTTATCTTCTTATCAATTCGCTGTAATCGCTTAACAAATACATTTTCGTTATAATCTCTGTCTTCATTGTTATCGATCCGCCGAATGATCTCTGAAACAGGAATAGTTTCAGAATGCAGATCATCAAAATCAAAATTGCTGACATTTTTAAAATACTCGATCAAGGTGCCATCAAAGCAATCAAACACAGTAAATTTCTCTTTATTGATATCCGGACAAAGCCTTGTACCCCGTCCTAGCATTTGTTCCCAAAGAATTCTTGATTTAACCGGGCGTAGGAAAACAATAAATTCAAGTGAAGGAATATCAACACCGGTCGAAAGCATGTCAACCGATACAACTACTTTGGGATCTGGCCTGTTCCTGAATTTCCGGATCTTTTCCAATGGACGATCAACATTTGCATTACCCGTGATCTTGGCAACAAAATCATCACCACGATTGAATACTTCTTTACAAAAATTTACAAGATTGTCTGCGTGAGAAATATTGTTGATATCGTTGCTGGCGAAGATCAATGTTTTTGGAAAGCGGCCATTCTCTTCCTCAAATGCAAGACAGTGTTTAGCGAGTTCTCCTATAACTTTTCGATTGGTATCAGGAACAGTGATCTTTTTCTCCACATGTACGGCATCAAACTTTCTTTCATCTTCAAGACCTTCTATTTTTAATTGACCGCTTATAGTATCGAGTTTTCCAACCTGCTCCCCTTCTTTCAAAAACACGCCAT
>JBIOVR010000024.1:0-11635 GCA_044867875.1 Chitinophagaceae bacterium | reverse complement strand
AATCGTTTTTCCTATTGATCTCAAACCTGTTTTTTACAAATTTAAAAAGATCAAGATTGACAAGGCGGCTGAGTGTAAGATTATGATCAGTACGATTATAAACATCTCCCGGCTCAAACTTCATGGTCTCACTGAACAACCAGGGCTTGTATCTTTTCCTCCTGTCCATTATATAATAGCCTTTATAATATTGTGCCTGGGTTCTGCTGCTGTCAATGCGTTCCATATTCAAACTATACCCCGTATAGATATGAACATCTTTTATCCTGTAAACTTCTCTTGATTCTATAGGTATATCGGGTTTAACTGTTACATACATATTCACCAGATGATTCCCAAGCGTTGTATCTGTTTTTACTAATATAAATTCAGGACTAAAAAAATAAAACCCTCTTTCTTTCAGGTAAGCATCAATCCGGGTACGTTCAGCTTTTATTATATCAAGATCAAATGGCTTACCCGGGATCAACAATGATTCAATACTGCTTTTACGGATTGTTGAAAGCAACACGTTACTATCTCCAGGGAAATGAATGGCATTGATCTTATATTGCATACCTGCTTCCACATTATAACGGGCATTTGCTTTTTTACGTCTTATAATTGTATCGCCAGTCACTTTAGCCCGGAAATAGCCGTTGTTCTCCATGTGGCTTTGTAATACACGAACATTTTGCTGCAGATCAACCTGGCTTAACAAAACTGGTGGTTCACCATTTTTATTCCTGATCTTTCCAAAAAAAGATTTCTCCTTTTTATTTCTAAACAAATTGTAAATGGAAAGTTTTAAGCGAAGTCCAAGAAGTTTTGAATTTGGTTTTGGTCTTGTCAGTCCTTCTAGGTCTTCGGTCAGGATTTTTCTCTCCCGAACTGTTGAAGCACCTTTAACTGCTATATTGGCGCCGGTATATAATTTATCATTTGCCGGTAAATGTTTAGTATTACTGCAGCCAATCATAAAAAAATAAATCCCCGCTAACATAATGCTATGATAGATACCAAATTTCATTCTTTCTTGTTTTCATAATTCACGCCATCCACTCTTTGATTTTTTCTTTTTCTTAATAATTGGCTGAAACGATTATAATCCACAGAGATGATAAAACTTATTCCTGTTTCAATAATATAGCCATCAACCACTCCTTCATATCTATTTTTTCGGTAAAAGCGTAGCATATACCTGCCATCACGGCTAAGAGAGTAATTGATATTTAAATCACCAAAGACATTGCTCGCTTTCTGTTTGGTATTCTTTGGACCTTCTAATTCAAAATTGCTGCCAACAGAAACGGTCAATCGTTCATTCAGTAGTCGCTTGCTTACACCAACGTTCAACTCTGTTCTGCTTTCTTGAAAGCCGGTAGTATAATCATCCGTAGATGCTACATCAAATGTCAGATCAACCCCATCAATAAGCCCCGCTGCAAGTTTATTAAGTTGCTCTGTCATTAACTTACTCACACTTTGACGGGCATAAGAAGATGCACTGAACATTGGAGTACTGCTTGCCAAAGGATTTTGCCCGACAAAGCGATTTAATAATAATAATGCAAATACCTGCCGATTAGTTTCGCCTGGTTCTTGTCTCAACTCTTCAAGCCTTCTATCTACTTGTGTAATGATATCATTTGAGACTCCGTAATTCTTGTCTAATGGGAGTACAATATCAAATGAAAGCTGAGGTTTCATTAATTCTCCTGTCATGTTTAATCGAACTTCAAAAGGTAGTTTTTGCAGGTAGGTATTTCGGATCTCCTGAGTAGACGCCGCAATTTGGTTTTGCACAAGATCGATCGGTGCGGTATTGGCAATATAAACTGCGTTTACATCCATTGTGGCTTTCGTAGGCTCATTTAACCAGGTAATGGTACTTCCCTTTTGAATGTCAAAACGACGACGTAAGAAATTAAAAGTTATTTCATACGCTCCTTTTTCCAACTCATAATTACCCACCAATGTAACTTTCCCACTTGGATCAATACCAGTTGATAAAACCGCTTCACCTTGTAGGTTTATGAAATCTCCATTGGCTTCATCAATAATAATATTGAAAACTGCTTCTTTTCTTATTTCAATGTTTGTGATAATATTCATTCCTTTAAAAGGGGAAGTATTCAACGAATCATAGGACAGAAATAGACTATCATTCTCCGGTGCATTCATATTAACAAACTCAACGATGCCTTCTCTTGCAACAACACCGGGTTGTTGCTGAGGTATCACAACAGAAAGATCCGTTCCATCATTCACCGTGATGTTGCCATCAATATCCGGTGCTAATTCTGTTCCACCCACATGCATATTCGATGTAATCACAAGTTTTCCGTAATAAATTTTGTTATCTTTTTTTGTAGTGTTTAGTAGCTGGAAATTATTTGCATTCACATCGAAATCGAAATTGAAATTGGTAAAATTGGGAGTTTGCACAGTACCATTTAATGTGAGTGCATTGTTGGCCGTATCTCTTATTACAAAATCTTCAAAATGAAATCCGTTTTCAGTTACTACGATCTTTTCGCCATCTATTCTATACTGGCTTCCTAACATGGTCGTTGCAAAACTTGCTTTATCAAAATTGATCGGGCCATCGATCCTAGGCTCATTCACCGATCCTTTGATGCTGATATTTCCATTTACACTACCTGAAGCATTCTTGATCATTCCACCAAAAACTCCCTCTACGGTGGCTAGTTGAATTTGCCGCACTGCAAGATCAAGATCCAACGCAATATCATTTTCACCTTTTGGTGCAAATGACCCTGTCAGGGAAACATCATTCCCTCTTCCTGTTATTGTTGCATTCGTATTGTACCGGTCACCGGATGTGTTATCAACTTTGATCACCGCATTTCCTACCGTATCGCCTTTCATGCTGAGATCGTTGATAGTAAGATCGCTGGTGAAAACCGGCTGTCTCAAAATGTTTTTAAATGCCATCGTTCCATTCATTGAGCCATTAATAAGCAATGAATCTGATTTCAAAAAAGCAGTGATAGTTGATAATTGAAAATTTGTAAACCCAATGTTTAATAATGGTCCCTCCGTTTGGAGAGACAATCGTTGCTCATTATTTTGCAAGGAAAAGTTATTGGCAATTATATTATCCTTAGTGATGGTAATCGAGTTGTTAGCCGAAACGATCCACTTATTGTAGTTCAGCATTAAACTATCAGAACGGAGATTGATCGTGTAGTTCCCTTGCGATGGTTGAGTCAGTAAACCACTCAAATAATATTTATCCTTTCCACTCTTATCATCTATGTTTAAATTGAAATCAATTTTATTATTCAATGCAATCGCATTGAAGCTTGTATGATAAAGATTATGGCCAATACCTGTGATATGCTGAACATCCCCGATAAATTGCAATCCCCTGTCTGTAGTATTTATTTTGAGATCTACGCCGCTTATCTCATTGCCATTGTAAGAAATGAATGGTGTATTCGCAGTAGCGTTTAATCCCTGCGTACTGGATGCTCTTCCATCAATATGAATTGGCTCAAATGACTTCAACCCCTCCACTAACGCAATTAATACTGGAGCATTTGCAATATCGGCGGTAAAAGAAAAATTATAAGGTTGTACATCACTAAGGGTGTTTGCAGGGGCGACTTGAAAATATGGTTCTATGCTTTTTTGAAAAATTTTTCCGAGATCCGTGTACCGATATTGACCTTTTAAGCTTGCATTAGCAACATCACTTCTGAATGTCATAAATTGAGTAGTATCATTTCTGCCAGAAATAAATTCAATCGTGTCCAATGGCAATCGTTGATCGCCTGATACTAATAAAGCATTTGTCATTAAAACATTTGCCTCTAAATAATTTTTATTGATCACTGGAATGTCTGCGTCTATTTTTCCTCTTACTATTGCTGGTTTGGGTGTAAGATTCAACGGGAATGTTTTAATACTATCTAACATTCCTATAAAGTGAAATGAAGGATTGCCAGATATATTTCCTGTAAGTGTACCATTCAGATCAATGTTCGGATCATTTATGTCAGTAACCACATTAAGTGAAGAGCCCTTGATACTTCCATTTACATTTATATTCCTGTATATATAACCATTATATGCAATCGAATAAATATCTCCTTTAAATTTTGTGTCCGCTTTATCAGCAGTAAACCCTTTTCCAGAAACTGTAACATTTGCGCTGATGTTTTTAACCTGGTCATTTCTTAAAATATATCCAAGATCGAGAGAGTTTGTTTTTACCAATGCATTATAAGTTGCAGCATTCGGATTGCTGAGATTTGTAAACCGTCCATTCACGAAAGCTGTCCCTACAGAAGAATGGATCGTTAGATTAGTTGAAAGATTATTGATATTACCCGCAACTGTCCCATACGCATCAAATTCTTCCGGCAAATTGATCTGCTCATTCGATAGACGCCTGCCAGTGAACAAAGCAATGTCAGTTTGATTTGTATGCAGTTTTCTTATTTTTAATGTGCCGCCGTTTTTATTCAGATCACTGCTTGTCGCTAATGAACCGCTTGCATCGATCTGCGTATTCTTCAATCCACGGAATTGCAGGTTTGCAATATGCATGGTTTGAAGTGTTCCATTTCCACGCAGATTAATATACCATATGGCATTAGGGTTTGCAAATGCCGGTTGTGATCGCAACTGGGGAGCAAAAGCAAGTATATCCTTTACTTGTACATGGCTGTTTACTATATCAGCATCAATTTGTGTGTGGGGAAAGTTGTTAGAAAGATCTTTGAATGAATTATAAGTGAGTGATGCATATCGTTTCAATTCAGTTCCCGGTGTTTTAAGAAGCAGGTCCTTTACAAAAGTTTGTGTATTGGCATATAAGAATTCGCCCTGCAATTCATTTAATACAAAACCACTTTGCTCTTTGAAAGATCCTTTTTTTATTTTTCCGGAGATCGAATCAGCAGATAACAAAAAATCATTTGCTTCTAATGTTACAGAGTCACCCTTGAAATGACCATAATCTATACCATATTTGATTCTGGGATTGTTATCATTATCAAATTGCAAACTATTATTCTCCAGGTTTACATTTGATGCAAATATTCTCCAACCGGCTTCCACCTGGCTCTTTGCTTCCTGTTTCACTTCTTTAACAACAACTCTTGCTTCTTCCTTCCTGCCAAACCTAATAGCAGCAATTGTGTTTTTCAAAGAAACATTTTGCAGATCAATAACACGGTTATCCAGGTCGATGTTATTTGGTTTTACCTGCGCTGATCCAAGATCAATGGTAGAATAAGTTGCAGATACATCATTCCGGTAATCCAGTTTAATATTCTCCAGGTTCAATTCTTCAAATAATAATTTCAACAAAGATGGTTGCCGTGCTTCCGCTATATCTTTTGCTGCGGGCTCTGATACCAACAATGGCTTTACCTGGTAAATTCTCGCTGTCAATCCTTTGATATTTGTTTTGGGTACATCAAAATAAAAATGCTCGTAATCCATTTTATCAATTCTCGTATCAAGATGTTCGAGCCACGCTTCCGCATCAGTACCGCTTATCGTGTCTTTATAAATGATCCTGATATTATTTAATTGAACATCCGGAATTGAAATAAAGTAAGAGGCGGTGTCTGTGCTTACTGTCGTGTCTTTGATCGTAAAAGCATCAACTACGAATTGAAAATTAAATGCTGTATCTGGAAGTAGTCGTTTAACCTTAGCCGTAATATTATCTAACGCTATGCTTCTAACTTCCAATTGATTTTGAAAGATCAATTTTAACAGGTTAAGATTAGCTTCGATCTTGCCGCCGGATAATAATGTATCTTTTTGCCTGTCTTCTATATAAACATTTTCAAGAATAATATTTTTCGGCAGGCCAACATAAACCCTTCCTACTTCAACCTTTGTTTTTAATTTTTTTTGGAGATAAGCAACTGCTTTTACACGCAGAATATTTTGTACAGGACCAGTTTGAATCAATAAAAAAATCACCAGAATAAATAAAATAATGAACAGAATAGTCTTAGCGACTATTCGTGCCGGTTTGACCCAAATATTCTTTTTTACATGGTCCATGCAGTCTTCGGTGCAGGATTTTTACGGAATCCTGTTTTATTCTTAGAAAATATCATGCTATAAATACTGGGGATAAAAATAAAAAGTGAGTGTGGCAGAATTTGCCCGTTTTGAATTTACAAAGCAGCATACTGCTTTAATCACCCGGCATTTCCTGCACATTTGCTACCTTTCTTTCTTAATAAGCCATTACTATGCTACGATCCAAGATTGCCGGTATTGGTATGTATGTACCAAAAAATGTTGTTACCAATAACGACCTGATGAAATATATGGACACGAGTGATGAATGGATACAGGAACGCACCGGTATACAAGAAAGAAGATATGCGGATCGTATAAAGGAAACGACAGCTACGATGGGTATTGAAGCGGCAAAGATCGCAATTGAAAGAGCTGGCATCACTCCACAGGATATTGATTTTATCATCTTCGCTACCATTTGTCCTGATTATTATTTTCCCGGTTGTGGGGTATTGGTACAACGTGCCATGAAGATGAAAGAGATCGGCGCATTAGATATCAGAGATCAATGTTCTGGTTTTGTGTATGCACTTAGCACCGGAGATCAGTTCATAAGAACAGGCATGTACAAGAATATACTTATCGTGGCCAGTGAAAAACATTCTTTCGGACTTGACTTTAGTACACGTGGAAGAAATATCTCTGTGATATTTGGTGATGGGGCTGGGGCTGTTGTTTTGCAACCAACAGAAGATGGTAGCCGCGGTATTCTTAGTACTCATTTGCATTGCGATGGAAATAATGCAGAGATCCTTGCGATGTATAATCCCGGTACTCATGCAAACTATTGGGTTGGAGAAAATAAGCTTGCTGATTTTGATGAAGCAGAAATAGGCGAAATGTTCATGAGTCATGCAATGATCGATAATGCCCAAAATTTTCCAAACATGGATGGCCCTGCTGTTTTTAAGGTTGCGGTTGAAAAATTTCCTGAAGTAATAATGGAAGCCTTAAATAAAAATAATTATCAAACTTCAGATCTTAAATTACTAATACCGCACCAGGCGAATCTTCGCATATCGCAGTTTGTACAAAAAAAATTAAAGTTGAGTGACGACCAGGTCTATAATAATATTCAGAGATACGGGAATACAACAGCTGCCTCTATTCCAATTGCTTTATGCGAAGCTTATGAAATGGGAAAATTAAAACAAGGTGACCTGGTTTGCCTTGCTGCATTTGGCAGCGGCTTCACATGGGCAAGTGCATTGCTGAAATGGTGAGATAGATAAAATGTGATTTTAGTAAATTTATTATGCAACGTTTTTTCCCCGAACTTCGTTTTAACTGTTACAAACAATGGCGAAACTACTTTTATATACATTGATCCTGTTTTCTGCAACTGTGCAGGCCCAATCCTATGATAAATGGGAGATCTATCAAAACCGTAAAGAGGTGAGTTCTTTTAATAATAAAAAAGAAACGTCTGATGAAAGAAAGGTGTTGCTTTTGAACCGGTTTTTGGAGGGACCTGGCTTTTTTGTTATCGAATTTAAACCTGCAGCAGAGCAGGCAGAATGGATCCGCACCATTGCTTTTTATGATTCCACAGATAAACCCAT
Source organism: Chitinophagaceae bacterium (assembly GCA_044867875.1). Classification (GTDB taxonomy): domain Bacteria; phylum Bacteroidota; class Bacteroidia; order Chitinophagales; family Chitinophagaceae; genus VBAS01. Next base: position 4,016 of record JBIOVR010000024.1, on the reverse strand, counting down.
AAGAGAATATAACAATACTCTTTTCCTTCAAATACATAATTCTGAAATTGCAGGCATCATGGAAGGCCGGCAAAAAGTAAGAGTATATAGCTGGGCCATTCCAAAAGATCCTGCGGTCGCAGCTACGGTTCGTGTTCGACGCCTACTTTTGTGTACATTATATACACGATGAGCCGAAAGATCATTTACGTCATCAATCCCATTTCGGGAACAAAGTCCAAAAGTACCCTTCAACAATTTGTTGAGGCAAAAACAAAAGAAAGAGGTATTCCTTATTCTGTCTTCCCTTCAGTAGCCGATGGGAATTATTCTTTCCTTCATTCAATTATAAAAGAAGAAAAGATCAGTGATATAGTAATTGCTGGTGGAGATGGCACGATAAGCAGTGTGGTCGGCAGCCTCTTAAATGAAAATATAAACTTTGGGATCATTCCTTGTGGATCGGGAAATGGATTGGCGCATACTGCAAAAATTTTAAAACAACCGGCCAAAGCACTTGATATAATTTTTAATGGGAAAGCATCTGCGATCGACGGATTTTTTATCAATGACCGTTTTGCCTGTATGTTAGCGGGCCTTGGCTTTGATGCAAAGGTGGCGCATGAATTCGCCGATCATCCAAAAAGAGGACTGATAACCTATGCACAACTGACGCTAAAAAATTTTTTTTCTATAACTCCATTTCGTTTTGAATTAAAGTTTGATAAAGTGAAGATCGACACAGATGCTTTTTTTATCAGCATTGCCAACAGCAACCAGTTTGGAAATAATTTTACCATTGCGCCAAAAGCAAGTTTAAGCGACGGCTTACTTGACATTGTAATTGTAACCGCTCAGAATAAAGTAAGTTTTGTTTTACAAACATTAAAACAAATGGCAGGCTGGAACGTGATGGAGGCTTCGTCCGTTATAACAAAAAAAAGTGGTGTTATTTATTTTCAAACGGACAAGATCGAGATCATTAATCACTCACAAGCTCCTTTGCATATCGACGGTGATCCGGCCGAAACTCCTGCCAACCTTGCGGTTGAAATAAAGAAGAAATGTTTTAAACTTATTCAACCGGCTTAGTAACCAAAGAATCTTTTTTATTGAGCAGGTTAACCACTTTATCAAAACTTTCTTTATTAAATAAAAAATCCGGTGAACTCATGATGTTCTTCTTTTCCCTTTGTGTAAGATGAAAATTCAAGGCAGCTTTATCTTCTTGTTTTTCCGTTGCATATTGAAAAGTGACCTTATTGATCTTATGTTCTGAATGTTGTGTGTAATAACTCAACAGGTCATTCTGAAAATATTCCATTGTTTTAAACCAATTATGCTGCAACATCAGGAAAGGTTTAGTAGCATGGTCGCCTATATTTTCTGTAACATATGGATAATCCCATCCACCAGATGGACGATCTCTTAATTGAATGATCAGCACACCACTTGTATTTTGACTTATCCAATCATCAAAAAATTCGAGAAACCGCAAACCGGTTTCTTGTCCGTAATTATCTCTTAGACCCGCATCCATTACATCAATTACCGGTTCAGAGGGCAGCCATACATTGGGCAATACAATAGGAAATGTTGCATTCATTCGCAAGGCAGTCAATATTCTTATATTAAATGGATCTTGTTTTTCAAAAAAAGAAGTGAAGTCAATAACATCAGGATCCATTTCGGGAAGTGCCGTAGAGTCATAACGACTGCGCATCATAAATCTTACTGGCTGTGTGCTGATGATCATTTTCCGGCTATCCCTTGAAACTACCGAATTATAAAACGCAAGGGGAATAGTCGCATTTGTTTCATCCTCCTTATAATCCTTCAATTGCTTATTTAAAAAACCGTTTGTGTTCTTATTCAATTTTGATTCAAAAGAATAAGCCCTGTCTTTTACATATATATAAGGACCGACCTCAAATTTCAGCGATGGCGAAATAAGATCTCTTGCTACAAAAGATGAGAACAAAGGATTCAAAAGATCACCAGAAATATCATCAACATATTTTTTGTCCTGTAAATGAATATTCTCCCCTTTTTGTTTACGTAAGTATAATTCCCGGAAATAAGAAGCACCGATCATTCCCCCCGAAGCTCCGGTGATGAGAAAAGTTTTTTTCATCATATCCCCATTGGTAATACTATCGAGTCTTTGAAGGATGCTCATTGTAAAAGTTGCGCTTCGATGTCCTCCACCACTTGTATTAATAATGACGAATAACGGTTTTTCCTCCCCTTGTTTTCTTTTCCAGTTTTCCAACACATGGATCATGTTCAGGCTATCTTCCGAAACATTTTTTGTTGATGCCATTGCCTGTATATGTTCCCGGGTATAAGCAGGTCGTTCTTTAGTATTAGAATAATTTAAACCAAAAGCTTTATTTCTCGGATCGATCCAGTCCCATGTATAGAAAAGATTAAGAATAATTATTAAACCAAGAAGATAAGGGACACTCCAGCTTTGTAAAAAATAAGTGAAGGCGCCAGCCACCCCGATAAGTATCGCAAAGAAAACCGTGATACTTGCTGCAGCTGGGATTTGAAAAAAAGCCGAGTCTTGTAAAAAACCAATTCCGATCAAAAATAGAAAGGCTGCAAATACAGAAAGCACGGCAGCAAAGTGGTGGCGTTTAAAAATATTTTCGATAAAATCACGGGTATAGTGAGAAACATCTCTTGTCTTTTTTACAGACATCGGTGTTTCAAGATACCATTCCACTTTAATGATCTTTGATTCGCTTGGTGGCAATTCACCGGGCTTTAAATGCCTGATATAATCTTTCGGGTTTCTTATCACTGGCATCATTCGTCGGTAAATAGAACGATCAGCTCTGAAAAAATAAATGAACGAAATAAAGAGTATTAATATTAACCCCAACAAAAAACCCCCAGCTAACATTAAATATTCGCCAGTAGGTATAAGTTCTTTGTACCTGATAAACTGCCAGGCCTTAATAAAATAAAAAATTAGAAAAGCAGCAGGTATAACAAAGTTGTTTATACAATACCTTAAAAATGGATTGGTAGTTGCTGCTAAAAACCTGAAGTGGCGACTGAATAAAATAAAGCTGGCAATGTTCCAGCTCATGATAAACATTCCAATAGCAATGCCGACGATAGCGGCCCCCAGCGCATTTACATTGCCAAGATATTCCGGCGCCAGGTAGAGTGAATCGGCACCGAAGCTTTTCATGAAAGTGCCATTGATGGTACTAAACAAAACAAACCAGAAAATAAGTAACACCTGGTATTTTCTGAAATGCAGAAACAACAGTTGAACTGGAAATGAATAAAAGAATCCGCGAAGCCAGGCTTTCATAAGTAAAGGAGAGACGATTTATTTTCTTAAAATTAATATTAAACCGGGGTTATTTCAAAGTAACTGTTATTTACTTTTTATGAGGTAGGTCATCCAAATAAGTGATAATAACAGGAACATGGCAATTAATTGATGAAACTCTGCTAACCATTCAAACATTCCCCAATGGTTTGGCACTATTTGAATACTTGTAAGAACGGAAAAAACACCAAGAATAACTTGTGTAGTTACGAGTAAAAAAGGGAGCCATCTCGTTTTTAAGAATAGTTTGCTACCATTCATTTTAACAGCTTTCCATGTCCAGATGAGAATAAGTATAAAAAGAATATAGGCAAGAGACCGGTGAAAAAAATGAATTGTGATCTTGTTCTCAATTAAATTTAATAATCCATCAGGAGAAAACATTTTAGCTGGTATAAAGGTGCCGTTAATATCCGGCCAGGTGGGAGCAACCGTTGCTGCTTTGTGACCGGCCATCAATGCGCCAAATGCTAATTGTAAAATCAACACTCCAATTATTACCCAAGTAAAATTCTTTAATGGCCTGTTTATAATTCTTTTTTCATTGGGCACTAATAATTGTAATGAAAACCAAAATGTATAACAAAGCAATCCTAATGCTAATACAAAATGTAGCATCAGTTTCGTTGGCTTTACATAAATAGCATCTCCTGTTAACCCACTTGCCACCATGATCCATCCAACG
>JBIOVR010000023.1:0-24863 GCA_044867875.1 Chitinophagaceae bacterium | reverse complement strand
ATCCCGGGTATAGTGAGATAATGACCGGCTTTGCCGATTCAACGATCGATTCAAATGAATTTCCCCCAAACCCACATGTTACTGTCCTGGAATTTTTAAATCAACAACCAAAGTTTAAAAATAAAGTAGCTGCGTTTGGTGCGTGGGAAGCATTTGACAGGATATTGAATCAACAACGAAGCGGACTCCCGGTTTTTTCTGCATTTGATACCATCGGTGGAAAAAATCCAACTGCCAATGAAAAATTAATTAACACAATGATGCAGGACTCTTACCGGCCATTTGGTAATGCAGAATGTCTCGATGTGTTTACACATTATGCTGCGATTGAATATTTAAAAACAAAAAAACCAAAGGTACTTTACATCTCTTATGGAGAAACGGACGAATGGGCTCATCATGGGTATTATCGTTCTTACCTTGATGCTGCTCATTTAGTAGACAAATGGATAAAAGATATTTGGACTTATGCGCAAAGCGATCCACAGTATAAAAACAAAACAGCCATCTTTATCACTACCGATCATGGTAGAGGTGATATAAATAAAAATGAATGGACCGATCATGGCAGTGGGGTTGCTGATGCATACGAGATCTGGTTTGCCGCAATGGGTCCCAGCATTCCTTCATCCGGCGAACAAAAAAATAATGTTCAATTATTCCAGGAACAATTTGCACAAACTATTGCAAAACTTTTAGGAGTTACTTATAAAGCAATTCATCCCATTTCACCAGAAATAAAATCAGTACTTAAGAAATGAAAAAAATATTCTTTTACTTATTACTTTTCTTTTTTTTCATAACTCTCCGGGCACAGGTAAACAAAACACCTTTACCAACAAAGCAGCAGCTTGCCTGGCATGAAATGGAATATTATTTCTTTTTTCATTTTGGGCCAAACACATTTACTGATAAAGAATGGGGTCATGGTGACGAGCCTGAAGATATTTTTGACCCAACAGATCTTGATTGCCGGCAATGGGTAAGAATTGCTAAACAGGCCGGAGCAAAAGGAGTAATCATCACTGCAAAACATCATGACGGTTTTTGCCTATGGCCGAGTAAATATTCAACACACACCGTTCGTGAAAGTAAATGGAAGAATGGAAAAGGTGATGTGTTGAAAGAATTATCACAGGCATGTAAAGAGTATGGTTTAAAATTCGGTGTATATATTTCTCCATGGGATCGTAATCATCCAAAATATGGAACGCCACAATACAATGATGTATTTGTAAATATGATGAAAGAGATATTTACAAACTATGGTCCTATTTGGGAACTGTGGTGGGATGGTGCTAATGGTGAAGGTCCGAATGGGAAAAAACAAGTTTATGATTGGGATCGATTTAAGAAAACAGTAAAGACACTTTCTCCAAATACAGTAGTGTTCAGCGATGTTGGCCCACAAATAAGATGGGTGGGAAATGAAAAAGGAATTGCGGGGAAAACAAACTGGAATTACCTGGACACTGCAGGTTATACTGCGGGAGCCGGAGCCCCATCAACCGATACCTTGAACATCGGCAATGCATATGGCAAAGCCTGGATACCGGCAGAGTGTGATGTTAGCATTCGGCCCGGTTGGTTTTGGCATGCCAATGAAGATAGCAAAATAAAAAGTGGTGAACAGTTATTCGAGCTCTATTTAAAATCTGTTGGTCGTGGTTCAAATCTTTTATTAAATGTGCCACCAGATAGAAGGGGTTTGATCAATGAAAATGATTCAGTTGCATTGATGGCATTTAAGAAATTAAGAGATCAGAATTTCAATAATAACTTATTGCAGGATGCGAAAGCATATTGGGAAATAAGTGAAGATGCATTTTTAAAAGACTCTATCAGTTATCATGCTTTAGATAAGAAAGGTTATGTGTACGGGATCAATCAACAGGGTTTTACTATTCAACTTGCAAAAGCAACTGCCGTAAACTGTATTGTTTTGCGTGAAGCTATTCATCTTGGTCAAAGTATTGAGTGTTTTAAAATTGCGTTATTTAATAATGATCAGAAAATGGGTGAAATTACCGGGACAACCATTGGCAGAAGAAGAATTCTAACTTTTCCTGTTAAAACAATTACTTCATTTAAGGTTTATATGATCGACCGCAAAGGGAATGATAATGTGAACAGGGTGGCAGCATATTTAATTGATGAGAATCTGGTGGAAAAATAAATTTTTATCCCTTATTCAATGTACTTTTAAGAAAAGGATCTGAATTACTCAGTTCCTTAAGGCCGGGAATGAAAAAATCTTTCTTATTTGACACAGTGCTGAAGGGCATTGCAAGTCAAACTTCTTAACTTTAAGCATCACAAATGCTGCCCTAAACGATGCTTCATATAAAAAGATTTCTTGTAATATTTATCTTAATAATAGTAGGAGGATTGATCTACTATTTTTCAAGCAGTTCGGAAAAGATAGATTACAACGCACGGGTTAAACCCATCTTCAATAAAAAGTGTATTGCCTGTCATGGCGGCGTTAAAGCAAAATCAAATTTCAGTTTATTATTCAGGGAAGATGCATTGAAACCAGCAAAGTCTGGGAAATATCCTATTGTGCCTGGTTATCCTGGAAAAAGTGAAATGATAAGAAGAATAACTAACAATGATCCTGATGAAAGAATGCCTTACAAACACGACCCACTGACCAAAGAAGAAATTTCAACTTTAAGAAAATGGATAAAGCAGGGCGCTGAGTGGGGCGAGCATTGGGCGTATGTTCCTGTAAAAAAACCGAAACTACCAGAAATAAAAAATAAATGGATAAGAAACGAGATCGATCAATTCATTTATCAAAAATTAGATGAAGAAAAATTAAAGTCATCTCCTGAAGCAGATAAACCAACTTTATTAAGAAGGGCAAGTCTTGATCTCATTGGCATGCCCGCAGAAGAAAGTATTGCAAAAAAATATTTGAATGATAATAGTGATAAGGCCTACGAAGATCTTATCGACAATCTGCTTTCATCAAAAAGATATGGCGAAAAATGGACATCAATGTGGCTTGACCTTGCCCGCTATGCCGATACAAAAGGTTTTGAAAAAGATCCGGGTAGAAATATCTGGCCGTACCGCGACTGGCTGATCCGGGCATTTAATGATGATGAACCTTACAATCAATTTTTAATTGAACAATTAGCCGGTGATCTTTTGCCTGATCCTACCGATGCACAGTATATCGCAACGGGTTTTCATCGTAATACAGTTACTAATGATGAAGGCGGAACTGATAATGAAGAATACAGAACAGCAGCTGTCCTGGACAGAGTAAATACAACATGGACCGGGTTAATGAGTACAACATTTGGTTGTGTACAATGTCATAGTCATCCTTATGATCCCATTCGTCACGATGAATATTATAAGTTCATGGCATTTTTTAATAATAGCCGTGATGTTGATTCAGAAGAAGATTATCCTTTGCTTCGTCATTATGAAAAAGAAGACAGCATTGAAGCATTGCGAATAAAAGAATGGCTTTTCCAAAATGCAACAAGTGCAGAAGCAAAAAAATATTATGCATTATTAAAAACATGGGAACCCTCGATCATTTCCTTTGAAAGCACAGATAAATATGATAACTGTGAGCTAAGAGATACTAAACGGCTGGTAATAAGAAAACGGTCAACTTTCAGAATGAAAGAAGTCGATCTTTCAAATAAAACTTATTTTTTATTCAGGTACAAAGGTTACCCCAAAGATGGTATTTGGACAATTCATCTTGATAGCCTGAATGGACCAGTATGGAAAACGATCAATGTGCCGGAAACAAAAGGAGAAAGCAAGATCTTTGGTGTAGACGTTGAACCTGTAACTGGTAAGCATGATCTGTATTTTTCTTATTTCAGTAAAAAATTAGAGAAAGAAGATTTTACTTCATTGATACTTGATTGGTTTTATTTTGGACAACCATTTCCGGGGAAAAACAATCCCGGATATGACAGTACGTACAGCAGTTTCATGAGATTGTTGAATAAGCCGGTAAAGACAACGCCGGTCATGTTTGAGAACTCAACTGACCTAACAAGAGAATCAAATGTTTTCGAGAGAGGCAATTGGCTGGTGAAAGGAGATAAAGTAGAACCAGATGTTCCGAAACTATTTCAACCTATTCAAAAAAATGGAAGAAAGGACAGGTTGGATCTTGCATTGTGGTTGACTGATAAAAAGCATCCTTTAACAGCAAGAACAATGGTGAATAGATTATGGGAACAGATCTTTGGAAATGGAATTGTAGAAACACTGGAAGATTTTGGATCGCAGGGAATGACTCCGACGCATAAAGAACTGCTCGACTGGATGGCATGGCAGTTTATGAATGATTATAATTGGAGCATAAAAAGGATGATAAAAGAAATGGTAATGTCTGCTACTTACAGGCAGCAATCAAATGTAAATGATGAATTGCTTCAAAAAGATCCATATAATAAATATTATGCAAGAGGACCACGAGTAAGATTATCTGCAGAGCAGGTAAGGGATCAGGCTTTATGCATTAGCGGTTTGCTGAGTAATAAAATGTATGGCCCCGGTGTAATGCCTTTTCAACCAGAAGGGATATGGAACTCTCCTTATAGCCCTGCGCAATGGAAACAAAGCAATGGAGAAGATCAATACAGGCGTGGTATATATATTTATTGGAAACGAACAGCCGCCTATCCATCAATGACAACATTTGACGGTACGTCAAGAGAAGTATGCACAGCAAGAAGAATAAGGACGAATACGCCGTTACAGGCATTGGTTACTTTGAATGATTCTGCTTATATTGAAATGGCAAGGAATTTTGCTTATCGCCTGCAAAAAGAAACTGGTAAAAATGTCAATGATCAAATAAAGCGAGGGTATGAATTAGCCACTGGCCGTGCAGCAGATAATAAAGACCTGGCGATATTATCAGACTTATATAAAAATGCATTGGAAAAATTTAATTCGGATAAGGAAAAGGCTTGTGAAATGATAGGAGTGAATGATGAACATAATAACCCCGAAACGGCGGCGATGGTGGTGGTATGTAATGCTATTTTGAATTTGGATGAGGTAGTGACGAAGATATAACCCTACCCCTTGTCCTCCGCCGCGGCGGAAAACAAGATCTTTGATTGGAAATGTTCATTGTCCCCCGCTGGCGGGGGAAGCAGTTGCACTAAAGAAAATTTCAACATGGGGTGGACAAAAAGGTGAATAGAATTACAGAACGTACAAGAGTGCGACGCAAGGAACGATGATAAGAATTGTTGATGCCGAAAACAAAAATAAAATTGACCCAACAGGAATTACATAACCAAAGATTATTTGAAGAAGCAAAAAGAGAAGTGCTTCGTCAACATACCCGTCGCCATTTTTTAAAAGAAAGTGCAATGGGTTTGGGTGCATTGGCATTGGGTTCATTATTGAATAGTTGCGGAAGAGGCTCCTCTCATCAAACATCAAATATTTTATTTGACCCGGTCAATCCTTTGGCACCACGACCACCTATGTTTCCGGGAAAAGCAAAGTCAGTTATCTATTTGCATATGGCGGGTGCACCATCGCAATTAGAATTATTCGATTATAAACCTGAACTGGTGAAACTTGATGGACAAGATTGCCCGCAAAGTTTGACAGATGGAAAAAGATTTGCTTTCATCCGCGGTAAGGCAACATTGCTTGGCCCGCAAGCAACATTTGCCCAACATGGAGAAAGCGGCTTATGGGTCAGCAATTATCTTCCGCATTTTTCAACCATTGTTGATGATGTGGCAATAATAAAATCAGTAACGACAGATCAATTTAATCATGCGCCGGCGCAATTGTTCATGCATACTGGTGGACCACGATTGGGTCGTCCGAGTATGGGCGCATGGGTAACTTATGGTTTAGGAACAGAGAATCAAAATTTACCGGGCTATGTTGTATTGACATCTGGCGGTAATGATCCTGACGCAGGCAAGAGTGCATGGGGTAGCGGATTTTTACCGAGTGTATACCAGGGTGTGCAATGCAGAAGTGAAGGAGACCCTGTTCTATTTATAAATGACCCTAAAGGAATGGATCGTGACCTGCGTCGTGCATCTATTGATGCGATCAATAAGATCAACCAGCATCAGCACGAACAATACAAAGATCCTGAAACATTATCACGTATCTCACAATACGAGATGGCGTATAAAATGCAGATCGCTGCCCCGGAAGTGATGAATATAAATGATGAACCGCAATATATCCATGACATGTATGGTACAAAACCCGGTGAAGTAAATTTTGCCAATAATGCATTGCTTGCACGCCGATTGGTTGAAAGAGGCGTTCGCTTTGTACAGTTATTTGATTGGGGTTGGGACAGTCATGGTACAGATGCGCAAACAGCGGTAGATATTGGTATGATAAATAAATGCCGCAAGACAGATAAGGCAATGACTGCACTGATCCTTGATCTTAAACAAAGAGGTTTGTTGGATGAGACATTGGTAGTGTGGGGTGGTGAATTTGGCAGAACACCGATGCAGGAAAACCGCGAAGGAAAAACGGCGCCATTCAAAGGAAGAGATCATCATACTGATGCATTCTGTATGTGGATGGCAGGTGGTGGTATAAAAGGCGGCACTACTTATGGTGAAACAGATCAGATCGGTTATACTGTAGTAGAAGGGAAATTGGAAGTCTTCGATATTCAGGCTACGATCTTAAACCAGTTGGGATTTGATCATGAGAAATTCACTTATGAATTCCAGGGTAGACCGTTTAGGTTAACGGATGTGAAAGGGAAAGTGATCCAGGAAATATTGGTATAGAATTTTTGTTTACAAGCTTTAGTACTACTATCGTCGTCTGTTGTGTCACTCACTTGTGCTGATAGTAATTCTACTGAACAGGATTTGAACCCTCGCACAATTTAATATGAGATCAAACAGAAGAAAATTTTTACAAACATCAGCAACTGCAACCGCGGCATTGATGTTTTCTTCCCTCGATAAAATTTCATCAGCAACTCAACCTTCGTTCACCATGAATAAGAATTACGAATTAAAAATAATGGCTACTAACTGGGGCTTTGAGGGCACCACAGACGCTTTTTGCGCCAAAGTAAAAAAAGAAGGTTATGATGGAATCGAGATCTGGTGGCCTGCTGATGATAAAAAGGACGAATTGTTTGCTGCATTGAACAAACATGGTTTGGAAGTTGGTTTTCTATGTGGTGGCTGGCAAAATGATCCGAAAGAACATTTGGAATATTATAAAAAAATGGTTGATGCAGCTGCGAAACAGAATATTCAACGACCTCTTTATATAAATAATCATTCCGGCAGGGATCATTTTAGTTTTGATGACAATAAAAAATTTATTGAACACACTCTTGCACTGGCAAAAGAAACCGGGATCACTATTTGTCATGAAACGCATCGTTCAAGAATTTTATATGCTGCTCCTGTTGCAAGACAATTCATGGAAAAGTATCCTGATCTGAAAATTACTTTCGATGTATCGCATTGGTGCAATGTGCATGAGAGCTTATTAGCTGATCAGCCGGAAACAGTAAATATGACATTGGATAGAGTAGAACATATTCATGCACGGATCGGCCATCCTGAAGGCCCGCAGGTAAATGATCCGAGAGCTCCTGAATGGGAGAATGCTGTGAAAGCTCATCTTGCGTGGTGGGATAAGGTGGTGGAAAGAAAAAAGAAGAATGGTGAACGAATGACTTTTTTAACCGAGTTCGGTCCTCCGGATTATATGCCTACAATGGCTTATACAAGACAACCATTGGCAAATCAATGGGAGATCAATGTATATATGATGCAACTGTTGCGTAAACGATATAGCTGACCAATTATTAATTTTTAATTATTCATTATTAATTTATTGATGAACTTCTCCGAATTAATTGGTCACTTCCATCCTGTGTTGGTTCATTTGCCAATTGGTATTTTGTTATTGGCTGCATTATTTCAATTGCTTGCATTCAGACCGAAATATGCATCAATGCATGCAGCTATAAGTATTGCGTTATTCTGGGGAATGATCAGCGCCATTCTTTCTTGCATCAGCGGTTATTTACTTTCACTAAGCGGCGACTATGATGACGAATTGATAGATATGCATACATGGTTTGCTATTGCAACTGCATCAGTTTCCCTTATTGCATACTTATTTAACCGTTGGGAAAATGAATTTGCCAAATGGGTAATACTGCTAATGGTTCCGTTGATCTTTGTTACGGGTCATTTGGGTGGTTCGCTTACTCATGGATCTGATTACCTTACTAAAGGTTTTTCAAAAGATAGTGTAGCGGAAAAAGAGATCAAACCAATTGCTGATGTACAGGAAGCAAATGCGTATGCAGATATAATTCAGCCAATATTTGAAAGCAAATGTTATGCTTGCCATAACAAAAGCAAAAAGAAAGGGAAGCTTAGATTGGATGAACCTGAATTTATTTTAAAAGGCGGAAAAGATGGCGAAGTAATAAAGCCGGGCAATGCCGATGAAAGTGATATGATGAAAAGATTATTATTACCTCGCAATGAAGAAGATCATATGCCGCCCAAAGAGAAGCCGCAATTAAAGGATAATGAAGTAGCATTGATACATTGGTGGATATCAACAGGAGCGACATTTGATAAAAAGACAAAAGACCTGGAGCAGCCGGAAAAAATAAAACCTGTTTTACTTGCCTTGCAAAAAGAAGTAAAGAAAGTTCCGCCAGATATACCTCAGGCTATGATTGAGAAAGCAGATGAAAAAGCATTACAAAAAATAAAACAAAGAGGCATTGTAGTTTTACCGGTAGCTCAAAACAGTAATTACTTAACAGTGAATTTCATAACAGTTGATTCGATAGCTGATAATGATATCGCTTTGTTACATCCTATAAGAAAACAATTGGTTTGGTTAAACCTAAGCGGGAAGAAGATCTCCGACACTCTATTGGTACCAATTGCACAACTTGCAAATCTTACCCGATTACAATTGGATAATACATTGATAACAGACCAGGGACTTGCTTCTTTGCGATCATTGAGTAACCTTCAATATCTGAATCTTGTCGGAACAAAAGTGACGGGAACTGGGATCATGCAGTTGAAAGGTCTTACTAAACTGCAGGCCATATATATTTATAAAACATTTATCACTAGTTCGGAGTGGTCCGCAATAAAAAGTAATTTTCCAAATGTAACTTTAGACACTGGTGGCTATTATGTACCTATTCTTGAAACTGACACCACAATTGTAAAACCGCCAGATAAGAAGAATTAGTATCTAACAATTAATAATTAAGAATTGACACGATTGCTCCCCTTATTGTTATTTATTTCTGTAAATATTTTCGCACAACCTAAACCAAAACATAACCTAGTTTTTGATACATTGGCCAAAAGATGGGATGAAGGAATTCCTTTGGGCAATGGCTGGTTGGGTGCATTAATATGGGAGAAGGATAATAAAATAAGAATGTCAATAGACAGGGTCGATCTTTGGGATGATCGCCCCATGCCCGAGATCGATAAGTTGAAATTTAAGTGGGTTGTGGAAAAAGTAAAAATGGATCAGTATGATTCGGTACAGAAAATAGGAGATGAGCCTTATGAAAAATATCCTGCGCCAACAAAGATCCCCGGAGCTGCAATAGAATTTGATCTTAACAAGATCGGTAAAGTAAAAAAAGTATCACTTGATATTGCAAATGGATTAAGTGTTGTAGAATTTGAAAATGGAGTTAAGTTCAATAATTATATTCATGCAACACGCCAGGTTGGCTATTTTGGTTTTGAAAATATAGATGAGGATCTCATTCCTGAATTGATCGTTCCGAACTACAATACTGGAAGTAATGGAAAAACAGGTAATAGTGTTTCCGGCCAAGGTCTTGAACGACTTGGTTATGTAAAAGGGACAGTGAAGAAAGGAATTGATTACATTCTTTATCATCAGCCTACATGGAATAACAATTATTATGAAGTGCTGGTGAAATGGTTCCATTTTGCAGGAAAAAAAATTATTGGTGAGTGGACCATCACCAATAACCAACCAGCATCTCTTGCCGCAATAAATGCATTAGTTAAAGAACCCACGGGATGGCCATCGCATATCAGCTGGTGGAATGATTATTGGAAAAGATCATCTGTTTCAATTCCCGATTCAATTTTAGAACGACAATATTATCTGGATATGTACAAGTTCGGTTGTGTAGCGAGAAGCAATACACCGCCGATCTCTTTGCAGGCGATATGGACCGCAGATGATGGAAGATTGCCACCATGGAAAGGAGATCTTCATCATGATCTCAATACTGAATTAAGTTATTGGCCCGGTTACTCAGGGAATCATCTTGATCTTACTGAAGGGTTTACAAATTGGTTGTGGAAAGTAAAAGAAGAAAATAAAAGATGGACCAAAGAATATTTTGAATTGGATGGCTTAAATGTACCGGGTGTCACGACTATTTCCGGTAAACCGATGGGAGGGTGGATCCAGTATGCAATGTCGCCAACTACTTCTGCCTGGTTAGCTCAGCATTTTTATTTGCAATGGATCTATAGCATGAATAAAAACTTTTTGGCTGTAAAAGCTTTTCCTTATATCAATGACGTTTGCAAGTTTCTTGATGATCTCACCAGCGCTAGTGCCAACAGGAAATTGCCTTTGAGCTCTACACCGGAATACAACAGCAATAGTATTAAAGCATGGTTTCATAATTGGACAAATTATGACCTGGCATTAGTAAAAAATGCTTTTGAAATGTTATGGGCAGTCAATGAAAGCTTAAAAAGGGAAGGTGAAGCAAAATATTGGTTACTACAATGGTCAGCTTTGCCTCAATTTAATTCAAACGAAACCGGCTTAACCATTGCCGTCAATCAAAACCTTGAATATTCTCACCGTCATCAAAATCATTTACACGCAATTCACCCTTTGGGATTATTGAACATTGAAGACTCAACAGAGAAGATGATAATTGAAAATTCCTTACGTCAAATAGAAAAACTCGGAACAAGAAAATGGGTTGGGTATTCTTTTGCATGGATCGCCTCAATTTATGCGAGGGTGCAAAATGGTGATTCGGCTGCGGCTAACTTAAAAAAGTTTGCCACCAATTTTGTTTCATCTAATAGTTTTCATTTAAACGGGGATCAGAAAGGTGGACAATATGCTGATGACACTTATCGCCCGTTCACATTAGAAGGAAATTTTGCATTTGCGCAAGGCATTCATGAAATGCTTTTGCAAAGCCATAAAAATTTTATTGAAGTATTTCCGGCTATTCCAAAAGAATGGAAAAATGTTTCATTTAAAACATTAAGAGCTGAAGGAGCTTTTCTTATTTCAGCAAAAAAAGAAAATGGAGTAGCAATAGAAGTAAAAATAAAAGCGGAAGCTGGAGGAATACTTAGAATAAAACTTCCTTTTAAAACATGGATCAATGCCGGTATCGATCGGTCGGAGATAAAAGTAGTAAATGGTATTGCAGAAATGAAAATGAAGAAAGGACAAACGATCACTTTCAAAAATGCATTCGAATAAATTATTTTCCTTTAAAGGTTGCTTTTCTTTTTTCTAAAAATGCCGCAGTTCCTTCTTTCATATCTTCTGTTGCAAAACAATTTCCAAATTCATTTATTTCCAATTCAAAACCATTTTTAGTTTCATCGTAAACTGCATTGGCTGTTTTGATACATGCTGCAACAGCTAGCGGAGCTTTACTGTTTATTGTTTCCAGAATCGCTTTTGCTTTTATCAATAATTCTTCTTGTTTAACTACATAATTTACCAGGCCATATTGCAAAGCGGTATTTGCATCGATCATGTTCCCGCTCATTAATAATTCCAATGCTCTGCCTTTTCCTATTAATTGAACTAGTCTTTGAGTACCGCCATAACCAGGTATCAAACCTAAATTCACCTCGGGCTGACCAAACTTTGCATTTTCACTCGCGATACGAAAATGACAAGCCATTGACAATTCACATCCGCCCCCAAGGGCAAAACCATTGACGGCAGCAATAATTGGTTTGTTGCAACACTCAATTTTTAAAAAAATATCCTGGCCTCTTTTAGCCATTTCCATAGCTTGTTCTTTGCTATAACTACTAAATTCTGAAATGTCAGCGCCGGCAACAAATGCTTTGGGCCCTGCACCGGTGATAATAATCGATCTTATTTCAGGATTTTTTTCAGTGTCATTCAATGCTTTATCAAGATCAGTGAATACATCTTTGTTTAAAGCATTTAATTTATCAGGGCGATTGATCGTAATAGTTAGAACATTATTCTCAATTGAGCTAAGCAGTGTTTGGTACATCACTAATTTTTTTCAAAAGTAGGTAGAAAAGAAAAAGCCGCATCAATGATGCGGCCTTCCTAAACCGTCCTCTATTTTTTATAAGTGTTATTCGTTTAAAAAATAAGCGCAAATACCGGGCCTGTTTTCCAAGGATAAGCGGCACTTATAGAAATGAGTGCCAGTTAAATTATATTCAATGCTTTGGGTTAAAGTTTAGTGTTGCTATTTGATTGTATTGATTGAGGTGCTGTATTTTTTCCACCATTTACAATGATCTTTTGTGTTTCAAATCCTGGAACTGTTAATAGATAGATACCGGTACGTATATTATTTACCTGCTGTTGCTGATGATTCACAATTCTGAATTGCTGTATTTGTTTGCCATCAATTGTGTAAAGCGTCGCTAGAATTTCTTTTTCTATTCCACTTACACTGAACCAGAAATTACCGTTGTTGGGATTTGGTCCTACAGTTATTTTTTGACCTAATCTATTATTTTGCGGAAATGCTTTTCCATAGGCCATGGTTGTAATGGTCGTATCGGGAATTGTATTATGAGGATTACCGCCACCACCTTTAGTTTTTGGAGCAACTGCTATTACATCTGAATAAGTAAAGCTACTATCAAGTGCTATAATTTTTAATCGGTAAAAAGATGTATCGGCATAAGAGTTAGCATCAATATTGTGGTATGATAACTGGGAAGGACTATTGCCTCCAGGTACAAGAGAATTAACAAAGGTTCTGTCAGTGAAATCAATTTCATTTTTTAGTCTTCGCTGGACCTGGTATCCACTCATGTTGGTCTCAGTTTGTGTTGACCAGTTCAGCTGTACTTCGGTGGGTTTTTTCCTTTGCCCCGTGAACACTAATCCTGTAACACCATTTGGCAATACTCCATTATTTGCCAATGTTTGTAACGATAAACTGACTATACCTGTTTTTTCAAGATAGTCTGCATTCGTATTGCGATTTGTTGTTGAAAGATTATTCCAATTAACGCCGTTGTCATTACTTTGATAAAATACCATAGTATTTTCATTCTGTCCATTCAATTCAGCATCAAAATATTTAAAACGAAGCGTTGCATTCAAGCCAATGTTATTTTGAGGTGTGATTAAAAAATAGCGTTGAATACTTGTTGTAAGACCTGTTCCGCTTTGAGGTAGATGACCTCTACGGATAGTAACTGATCCAAGGTTCACACTGCTTGAAATAGTGGCTCCAATATTACCTGCATTTACCGATGCAGGTGCATTCATATTTTGAGTGATCTCCACAAAACCGCCATTAGGCCCAATGATGCGGTTATTTTCGGATTCGCCAGCAATATTTGCAACTGGAGTCATCAATATGTTATTATTATTTAAGTCTAGTTGACCTGAAATAAAATTGATAGAACTTCCAATGCTAATATTTCTTCCGAGTAAAACTTTTGCATTATTTGTTTTCGAAATTTCAATAATACCGAACAGGGGCATACTGCTTCCGTTGATCATTGAGTTTTGAGTACCTGTAAATTTAAAACTACCGGTACCTGCTGAAATCGAACCATCATTTACAAGATCCATGTTTTGTAAAACAACAGTTATATTTCCAGTAGTGTTCCATTGTGTGCCGGAAGTAATAGTGAGTTGGCTATATCCTCCAAGACTCAGGAAAAGTAATTTGTAAAGAATTAAATACTTTTTCATAAACAAGTTTTATTAATTGGCCGGTTCTTTTCGGCAATCTTTTTTCTAATTAGATGTAGAAGTGTTTTACTTCTTTGTAAGTAGGTCGATCATTTTTTTCAGTTCATCAATTTGTTTTTGTTGTTCCTGTATTGCTTTTACAAGAGGTACGACAAAATCACTGTAACGAAGGGCATAAGTTTGCTTGCTTGCATCCTGCGGTTTATCTATCCCGCTGAATTTATAACCGAGAGAGTTTGCAACTTGTTCAACTTCCTGCGCCATAAAACCGGAAAAGACTTCATTTTTCTTTTCAGGATTTACAGTCTGTATTTTTTTGCCTGTTGGCAGATCTTTTGAATTAAAATCATTGATAGCATCAACATCCAATGTATATGTTACCGGACGGAGTTTGGTAATAAATGCAAGACCAGGAACCTCTTCTTTTACATTGCGTTTAAATCTTCCGTCACTGAAATTGCTCCAGCTGGCGTAGCCTCCAATCGATGTAACAGACGAATTCCCGATCACTACTTTGTTACTTGCATTCACTGTAGCAGTATTTCCGATCGCCATTGCATTTGAAAGAAAGGGCAACGAAACGTTTGCATTGAAACCGATAATTGTATTATTAGAACCAATCGTGTTAGTTGAACCGGCATTATAGCCTATAAATATGTTGTCGTTTCCAAGCGTATTATCTGTTCCGGAATAGGTCCCTAAAAAAGTATTTAAGCTACCCGCAGTGTTAAACCGTCCTGAAAAATGCCCGCTAAAATTATTTTCATGCCCTATTGTGTTTCCAAAACCGGCCTGGTCACCAACGAATTGATTGAAATATCCTGTGGTAGTTGAGTAGCCTGCGCCATAGCCAATAAAATGATTAGAATTTCCGATTGTGTTAGACATACCTGCGTAGGTGCCAATGAACATACATTGCTCACCAGTCGTATTGGCCATGCCCGCACTGTTGCCAATAAATGTATTGATCTTACCTGTAGTATTACTGAAACCAGCTTTATAACCAATAAAAGTATTATTAGACCCTTCCGTATTATAACTTCCTGCACCAAAACCTTCAAAATGATTATTGGATCCAGTAGTATTATTAGACCCTGCCTGGTAACCGACAAAATGATTTTGACTGGCAGTGTTTTTATAGCCTGCCTGTTGTCCTGAAAAATGATTTTGTGAACCGGAGGTATTTGAATAACCACTTCGATATCCTTCGAAGAAATTTCCACTGCCTGTTGTATTGGAATACCCTGCATTATAGCCCAAAAATTGATTATAGTTGGCTGTGCTATTACTAAATCCTGCCTTATAACCCTCAAAAAAATTATTGAATCCTATAGTATTGCCCATACCCGCCTGGTAACCGACAAAATGATTCGAGGAAGCTGTCGAATTAGAATAACCTGCATTATATCCGGAAAAATAATTCTCATTACCACTACCGTTGAAGTATCCTGCCGACGTTCCTATGAATAGATTATAGTTGCCGGTTGCATTCCAAAAACCCGCAGAATTTCCCACAAATAAATTCTGGTTTCCTGTAGTATTAATTTGACCTGCTTCTCTACCAATGAATGTATTTCCTCCACCAGTAGTGTTATTTGCGCCCGCAACATGTCCAATAAATGTATTGAATGCACCACTGGTATTGCTATACCCAGCTTTGTAACCATCAAAGTGATTTAAGTAACCGTCGGTATTGCTATACCCTGCCTGGAACCCATTGAAATGATTATAAAAGCCTGTTGTGGTATGAGAACCTGCCTGATATCCAATGAAATGATTGTTATTAGCAGTATTCAGTTTTCCCGCCTGGTAACCGATGAATGTTAGTTCTTTAGTTGGGGAGAAATAAAAAACCTGCTCTCCATTTACTTTTCCGATCAGTGGTTTAGCATCTAAAGTCCCAATGAAATTAACCAAAGAGTCCGTAGCACCATTTCCTGTTGTTGACCAACCGGTAAGTGGTCCCGATGCGGCACTAAGTGATGTCCACGCACTACCATTATAATAATAAAAACCTGCTGTACCGTCTGTTTGATATACAAGTAAACCGGGAGCAGGCGATACAATGGCTGTTTTTTGCGCTATAGTCATACGGGGAATTAGAATCCCTTTGCTATTTGATTTAATATCTAGTAAAGCGCTGTTGTCTGCATCAGTTCCATCTGTATTAATAGCAACGCCCTGTTGTGCATTGAGCATGCTAATGATGAAAATTGTTTTAAGCAGTAAAAAAAACTTTTTCATAATGTTTTGTTTTAGTATACGAGTTAACAATTAATGATTTTAAAATTCTAATTCAAAAATGCAATCGGAATGAAGTGTTTAAAAATTTTTAGAACCAGGAAGTATGGAATTTTAAATTAAGCGTAGTAAAAGTGAATTGAACAATTAAAATATTTATAAACTAAATGAATATTAAAAAATGCAATTAATGTTTACTTCACTCCGCAAATTAATTGCAGCTTTTCTTATAAGATATTATTGCTCCTCGCGACATGAAAAACTATTAGATCTGCGGTATCACTTTAATTGTGAATAACTACACTTCAATAATAAAAACGTGCCTTACAACTATTGAAATTTTGTACAATTTTTTTGGATGACCATTTTTGTGCATCAATTGAAATCTTAGACATAAATCAAATTATATGACAAACAAACAAATTGATCTCGTAAAATCATCGTGGGCAATAGTGGCAACGATCGACCCTGTAACAGTAGGTGGCTTATTTTATAATCGGCTTTTTGAAATTGCTCCACAATTGAAACACATGTTTCGTAATCCTATGCCTGAACAATCCAAGAAATTACTCGCAATGATTAATTATATTATCAGTAAACTGAATAAATTAGAAGATATTCTTGATGAAGTGGCTAAACTGGCCCGACGTCACGTAAGTTATGGTGTGAAGCCGGACCATTATACTATTGTGGGTGAAGCGCTGCTGTGGACTTTGGAAAAAGGGTTGGCTGATAATTGGAACAGCGAGGTAAAAGAAGCATGGAGGGACTGTTACCAAATTTTATCATCAGCTATGATCAATGCATCGGAGTATAGAGAGCAGCATGCGGCTTAAATATCACGGAACGTATAGAAAAAATTATGACTCAAGATCAAATTTTACTGATAAAGAAGACCTGGGGTATTTTCAGGGAAATAGATCCGGTATTAATAGGGGATGTTTTCTATAGTAAATTATTTTTTGATACGCCCCAGTTAGAGAATTTATTTCATACACAGAAAGATGATCAATCTAAAAAGCTGGTGAATATGCTTAGTCTTATTATTGGCCGTCTTGATAATCTGGAAGCCCTCACAGAAGAAATAAAACAATTAGCAATCAGGCATGTTCAATATGGAGTAAAAGAACAGCATTACAAAGCGGTCGGTACTGCCCTGCTATGGACATTGCAACAAGGCCTAGGAAGGGATTGGAATGAAGAGGTAAGGAAAGCATGGGCCGCCTGCTTTCAGATATTATTTGATACTATGATCAACGCTTCAGGGTATAAAAAAAGCCGCTTAGCATAAATATATTTCATTAAGGACGGTTTGTTAGTTTTATGAAGAGCTTGTCAGCAATGGCAGGCTTTTAAACTTTCAGGATCATTTTTCTTTTGGTCTCAAACACTTTATTTCAATTTTGCCACACTTCATTTGAAATTGAGCACATGCTGTCACAGGAAATTTTTGCTTGCCTTGTTTCTTTGTAAATTTCAGGATAATAATGAGCCGCAATTCTATTTTAAATATTGCCTGTTGGAGAATCGCAACGCTCCTGTTTTTCATCCAGGCAAACATTTATTCTCCGGTGCAATCTCAAACCACCTCTTTTAATTTCCGGCGGCTCACCAATTCCGAAGGTCTGAGCGATGGCGTTGTGCATGCTTTTGCGCAGGATAAATATGGGTTTATGTGGATCGGGACACATTATGGTCTCAATCGCTTTGATGGCATTAATATCAAAAACTATTTTTCCAGTCCCGGAGACACAGGCTCTCTTGCCAATAATTATGTTGAATCTCTTTATTGTGATTCTAAAGGTAATTTATGGGTTGGTACTTTCCGTGGTCTGTGTCGTTATGACTATTCTTCAAACAAATTTGTCAACTATACTTGCCCAAAAGCAATTGCCATAAATGACATTCAGGAAGACAATAAAGGAAGAATATGGTTAGCAGCTACTGACGGGTTATGGATAGTTGATGAACAAAAATTATCTGTTCAAAAACCAGTATTAAATAATGATAGGGAGCTTCAAAAAAAATTTCAATGTATTATCGGACAAATTATCCCATCACGGGATGGTAATTGGTATTTAGCCACCAACCAGGGTATAAAGATCTTTAATCCTCTTACCAATATCTATAGCGAAATAAAACATGATACTTTAAACAAATTTTCTATCAGTAGTGATATAATATATTCCATAGCACTTGATTCATCCGGGCATTTATGGGCCGCCTGTATTACTCCAAAACCAATTTTGAATAAAATTGATCTACAAAATCATACAGTTAAATTATATGATTATTTTATCAATACCAGGAAAAAATGGACCAATAATGTTATTAGAAATATTATGACCGATAAAAACGGACATCTTTGGATAACCTCATCCTATTCAGGATTATCATTGTACGATGAGAATAAAGATGACTTCAAAGATTATAGAAATGATCCCTTTATTCCCAATAGTTTATTATCCAATCAAAATATAAGTATTTACCAGGACCGGGATGGAATAATCTGGCTTGGTACATCAGGCTATGGTCTAAGTTATTTTAATCCTGAAAAAAATCCCTTTTATACAGTTCAACCCTTTCTTGAAATTAACTCATCCGGGACGGACACCTGGTGTCGAGCTGCCTGCGAAGATCGTCAAGGCAATCGATGGCTCGCAACCGGCAAGGGAGTGGCAAAATACGACAGTAACTGGCAATTGCTTACAACTTTTACCAATGCCAGTGACATTGAAAAAAAACCTGTTATTCATTATAATTCTGTTCGTTCATTGCTATGCGACGATACGGGAGATATATGGATCGGCACTGCAAAAGGGTTGAACCGCTATCACCCATCCACCGGAACTATGGATTTCTTTAATGGAAAACAAGGCATTCCACTTGCATTTTTCTGGATGATGGCAAAAGACAAGAATGGAGAAGTTTGGATGGGATCAGCCAGTGGCTTATTTCATTATATGAGAAAAGAAAATCATTTTGATGATTTGCGCAAAGATTCTGTTTTATCGAAATATGCATATCATAATATCCAGGCTTTATATGCTGACAGCCGGAATTGTTTATGGATCGGAATATTAGATGTCGGCCTGGTCATGTATGATGTAAATAAAAAAAGGCAAAAACTTTTGACAGTGAAAGACTCATTGATCTCTGATACCAGGTTTTCTTCATTTGCAGAAGATAAAGATGGACTTATCTGGATTGGGTCAGAAAATGGATTGACTGTTTATGATCCGGTAAAAAACAGCTCCCGTTTTTTTACAAGAGAGGATGGATTGCCATCAAGCCGAACTAATAATATTATGGTGGATTCTTTGAATAGAATATGGATAGGTACGTCGAATGGTTTGTGTATGTTGAACAGAACAAGGGATAGTTTCAAACGGTTTACTGTAAATGATGGTTTACTTACCAATCAGTTCAATGAGCAATCTGCTTACCGCACAAAGGATAGATCATTTATTTTCCCGACTTACAAAGGTTTCCTGGTTTTTCGCCCTGAAGATTACCGGGAAAATGTTTCAGAAGTTCCGGTATATGTAACATCTTTCAAAGTTTCTGATAAAGAAATAACCACTAATACCGAAGATATTCAGCATATACATCTTCGTCACAATGAAAATTTTTTTAGTCTTGAACTTGCAGGATTGAACTATATGAATCCTTATCAATGTATGTATGCTTACCAGCTGGAGCCATTTGATAAGAATTGGATCTATACAAATAAGCGGGAAATAAATTATACAAATGTGCCTGCAGGAAATTATTCATTCCGGTATAAAGTAATTACAGACAATACCAATTGGAATGTTCCCGAGAAAACAATTAAAATCTCTATCCGGGAAATTTTTTATAAAACCTGGTGGTTCAAATCACTTGTATTGCTGATCATAGGAGTGGCCCTTATTGCTTTTATTCGTTATCGTATTGGCAACAGGGAAAGGATCCTGGTATTGCAGAATAAAGCGCAGATGCTGGAAAAAGAAAAAACACAGGTCATGTACGAAAACCTGAAGCAGCATCTAAACCCTCATTTTCTTTTCAATTCACTTACTTCGCTTAGTAGCCTGATCCGGATTGATCAACAGGGGGCAGGTAATTTTCTTGACAGAATGAGTAAAGTGTACCGGTATATACTTAAGAACAGAGATAACGAAACTGTTCCGCTCTCAGAAGAGTTGAAATTCGTTGATCTATACATCCAGTTACAGAAAACACGGTTTGAAAATGGCTTACAGGTAAATGTAAATATTGATGAAAAGTATCATCACCGGAAAATAGCACCGGTAACATTACAAAACCTAGTAGAGAATGCCATCAAGCATAATGTTGCTGACCCGGAATCGCCATTGATCATAGATCTTTTTATTGAGAATGATTACCTGGTTGTTCGTAATAATCTTCAGAGAAAAAAATTTGTAGAGACCAGTAATAAACAAGGCCTTGGGAATATGGAATCCCTGTATCGATACTTAAGTGGTAAGCCAATGATCATTGCAGAAGATGAAAATTATTTTACCGTTAAAATTCCTTTGATATGAAAGCTGTAATAATTGAAGATGAATCGCTGATTGCGAAGGAACTTCAGCATAAAATAATGGAGGTAGCGCCGGAGATAAGAATTATCGAAGTGTTACCGAGTCTTAAAACAGCCTATAAATGGTTTATGGAAAATGCAGAACCTGACCTTTTATTTGCAGACATACAATTAAGCGACGGTACAAGTTTTGAAATATTTGACCGCTTTGATCTAAAATGCCCTGTGATTTTCACTACTGCTTATGATGAATACGCTATAAAGGCTTTTAAAGTAAATGGAGTAGACTATCTGCTAAAGCCGATCGATACACAAGATCTAAAAAAGGCGATTGACAAATGCCGGACTATAATCGAGAATAAGTCACAGTATCCAAAAGATATTCAGCAATTGTTACAGATGATGTCGCAGCCTAATTCTGCAGTTGTAGGGTACAATGAAAAATTTGTTGTGAAGGTCCGTAATCAATGGTTACCGGTTCCAACAAAAGATATTGCCTGTTTTATTCGGGAAAACCTGAATTACCTTTTCACATACAATGGCGATAAATACATTTTAGATTTTACTACATTAGATGAAGTGGAGGAGTTACTTGATCCCCGGATTTATTACCGGGCAAACCGGCAAGCGATCATTCATATTGATTCAATACAAAGCGTTAAACCTCAGGAAAACCAGAAACTGGTAGTTACTTTGAAAGCTCCTTTAAAAATGGAGTTGGATATTAGCCGGGAAAAGGCTCCGGGATTTAAGAAATGGTTTGATAAATGATAAGTCTTCTGAATAATAATAAATGAAGAACTAGCAGGATGGTTTAATTGTTATGCAATTTTATCTTATACAATAACTGTTGCCAAAAAATATGGTTGCCCGATTATAGTATCTTCATGTTATGACTTTACTTCAGGTGATCACTTATGTGGGAATATTTGTATTCGCATTGACTGGTGCATTTAAAGCGAGGTCTTTTAAAATGGATGTATTCGGCGGCATTGTTCTGGCTTTTGTGACTGCCTATGGAGGAGGAACTCTCAGAGATCTGTTGATCGGTGTAAAGCCAGTGAACTGGGTTAATGATAATATTGCTTTGATGCTTGTATTCGCAGGCACTGCATTCACTTTTTTGCTAAAAGAAAATGTCAGTCGTTTTAAGCGAACAATTTTTTATACCGATGCGATCGGTCTTGGATTATTTACGGCATGGGGGATCGAAGTCGCATTAAGAAATGGGTTGAATGATATTTATTCTTTGGTCATGGGAGTCATCACAGCTACTTTTGGTGGTTTGATCGCAGATATCCTGTGCAGTGCAATTCCCAATTTGCTAAAAAAAGGAGAGCTCTATGCAACTGCTTGTGCCATGGGTGGTGGAATTTATTTATTGCTCAAGCATATACCCCTTGAATACAATATCAATCTTGCAGTTTGTGTGATTGTTGTTGTTGGCATCCGAATTTATTCGAAAAGAAAACGATTGATGCTTCCAGATATTTGATCACTGCTGTTGTTGCTGCTGCATTTCTAAATATCTCCTGTAAGAATTTGTTTGTGGCGCAGGATTTTTTGTTTTATAACTAAAAACAGGCGTCATCTTTTTTTCTTCCGCTTCTTTTTTCAATTGCCCGTTTTCAATACTTACCGAAACTTCCAGTGTATGTTCTGATGAACCTTTATATGTTCCTTTCACAGGAGTGCAATCACTGAAATTTCTTCCGATAGCTAATCGCACATGCCTGTCGTTGGCAATGCAGTTATTTGTTGGATCGATTCCGATCCATCCATAAAATGGAATACATACTTCTACCCAAGCATGTGTGGCGCCTTCGCCACGGAGTTCCTGATCTTTTGGACAGATATAACCGCTTACATATCGTGCGGGAATACCAACCATACGAAGCATCACCAAAAGTATATGAGCAAAATCCTGGCATACTCCTGCTTTCAATTTCCATATTTCACCGGCTCCCGTTTCTACTGTAGTGACACCTTTTCTATATTCAAAATTATCATACACATATTTCGAAAGCAACTGAGCGGTATCAAACGGTGATAAAGAAAGATCAACTAAATTTTTAATAACCGCGGTCACCTCATTTTCATACTCAAAATTTTCCAGCATCATAAAGTCCATATAAGGAAACTGTTCCCGTGATTCACTTAATTTTTCCCATTGTTCCTGTATTGAAAAGCTTGTTTCGGGAAGAACTACAGGAAGAACTTCAATTTCAATATCCGATTCTATTGTGATCTCGGTAATGGGTTCTATCACAGAAAAAGTTCCCACCCTGTTCCCAAAATAATCAACAAACTCTTCCACATCAGGTTTATGAGAAATATGTAGTTCATGTTTTTTTAAAACCTGCAGTGCATCCTGGATAGGATATAGCATTAGCTGGTTGGCGCAATCAATAACTGATGATGCGTAGCGATAACGGGTGATGTGTTTGATATTATAAAAAGTCATTGCAGAAATTAAATTCGTTTATGAATATCCAAAATAATATTGACTAAAAGCCTTTGATATTTCCAGCAACTCACGTCGTGTTTGCATCAGGAACTGTTGTAAATATTTTCCTTCGTTCACTTCCATCCTGCTATATTTTACATTCGTGGTAAGCCGCCCGATCAAAAATTCAAGCTGGTCATAATTTTCCGGTAAGCTTTCGTTTTTTAATCGTGCAAAATAACGACTGATCTGTTCAAGGCAATACACAATAGAATGAGGAAATAAATTACTATACAAAACTTGTTGCAGCACATGATCCGGTTGCATATTCCCACGGTAAGTTCTCATATAAAACTCATAACCAGATAAGGAATACAACAAATATCTCCACTGTGGAGCTTCACTTGGTAAATGAAGATTATAATTTACTTCCGCCAGTTTTATATTTATCATATCGGCAGAAATGACGGTGCGTTCTAAAAATTTACCAATGTTTAAAAAATTAAAACCTTCTTCACGGCTCATCGTTGTATCAACAGTGCCATGATATAACATTCCATGACGGATCAATGTATCCAATGCTGATAATGGATCGCCAAACGATACTTGTTCCTGCAGATGCCTGTCACGGATCAAATGATAATATTCATTCAGGCATTGCCATACTTCCTTTGTAATATGATCCTGTACCGCTCTTGCATTTTCCCTAGCCTGCGTAATATTATTAATTACCGAACTGTTATTTTCTTTATCATGCAGCAAATGTTCCAATATTTTTTGAGATGAAAATTCTAATTCATCAATTTGCCGCGGCTGCATATCGCCATAGGTAAGCAACACTGATCGCCAGCTAAAAGCCTTCTCTTCACTTTGCGAAGCGACATAATTGGTCCGTAATAAACGCAACATACCATTGGTACGTTCCATATAACGTGCCATCCAGAAAATTGAATCAGCTACACGACTCAGCATAAACGTTACTACAGTTAATTTTTATTTTATGTTACCAGCTTCAGTAATTCTTATCATCACCTGTTGCGTCGCACTCTTGTACTGCCAGTAATTCTATTTACCTTACCTATTACTTAAAACTTATTACTTACAACTTATTTTCCCAACACCCACGTATCCTTACTTCCGCCGCCTTGTGATGAATTAACCACCAACGATCCTTCACGCAGCGCAACTCTTGTCAATCCACCCGGCACAATATCAATTCCATCCGGGCCATATAATGCATAAGGCCGTAAGTCAACTCTGCGTGGTTGTAAAACCCCACCTATATAACAAGGCGATGACGATAAATTAATAATTGGTTGCGCAATAAAATTTCTTGGATCTTCTTCGATCGCAATTTTAAATTCATTCATCTGTTCAGGTGTTGCACTGTTTCCGATCAGCATGCCATATCCACCTGATTGATTTGTCCTTTTAACAACCATATTTTTCATATTGCCAAAAACCATTTTACGATTTTCTTCAAGCGCCAACGGATAGGTTGGAATATTTTTCAGAATAGGTTCTTCATTTAAATAATAACGGATCATATCAGGCACATAAGCATAGATCGCTTTATCATCCGCAACGCCATTTCCCATTGCATTTACAATACTTACATTTCCTTTTCTGTATGCCCAGTAAAGTCCCGGAACACCCAGCATACTATCC
>JBIOVR010000022.1:0-2916 GCA_044867875.1 Chitinophagaceae bacterium | reverse complement strand
TCTGCGATCGTTTTTCTTCTGTAAGGAATGGGAACGGTTATAGTTTCGTTGGTCTTTGTGTACCGGTGAGATGAAACAACCAATTTGTCAGACAGTTTTTTTTGATCTTTTAATTGCAGATCAACATCTGTTGATTGTGCGAGAAATTCCTTACCGCTATATAAATGCCAGGAAAGTTTTTCTTTTGTTTTTATTTCAAGTCGAATAGAAGAATCGGGAGAATAAAGCGAATAAGTTTGCTGTGCAATTACATTAAAGGATATCAAGAAACTAAAAAAATATAAGGAATAACGTAACATCAGCAATATTTAATTTAACAGCATGTTCCTGTTTATTTGGACCAGTTTACTTTCGACAATTTTACATCCTTTGAATTTCCACCGATCATAATATGAAATTCTCCCGGCTCCCAATCATATTTTAAATCTGTATTATAATATTTGAGATCGGCGGTAATAATATTAAAAGAAACGGTTTTGCTTTCTCCTGCTTTTAATTCAATTTTCTGAAACCCTTTTAATTCTTTTACAGGTCTTGAATTTGTACCTATTACATCACGCATATACAATTGAACTACTTCTTTACCATCTTTGTTTCCGCTATTTGTTACAGTAACACTGGCAGTTAGTGTTTGATTTCCTTTTAAGGAAGAAGAACTCAATTTAATATCACTATAAGAAAAAGATGTATAGCTTAATCCATAACCAAATGGATACACAGGATCATTGCTTACATCTAAATAGTTACTACGGAATTTTTGAAACCACTTCCCATCTGGCAACGGACGGCCAGTCATTTTATAATTATAATATAAAGGAACCTGTCCAACATTTTGCGGCCATGTTGTTGTAAGTTTTCCTGATGGATTGACATCACCAAACAATACATCAGCAACTGCATAGCCGGCTTCGCTGCCGCCAAACCATACATTTAATATTGCTGGCACATTATCATTTTCCCATTTTATTGTCAAAGGTCTTCCTGTAAATAGAACTAATACAACAGGTTTACCAGTTTTCAATAATGCTTTCAACAGGTCTTTCTGAACTTCAGGGATATCAAGATTCGTGCGGCTTGATGCTTCCCCCGTCATTTCTGATGCCTCTCCCAAAGCAGCAACGATCACATCAGATTGATTAGCTATGTTCACTGCTTCGGAAATAATATCAGCAGCCGGTCGGGTATCTCTTTTTAAGGATTTTCCAAACATGGTAGCTCGTTCTTCAAATGCTGCGTCTGCGTCAAGATTAGAACCTTTTGCATATAATATTTTCGCTTTATCTCCAATTACTTCTTTTAAACCAGTAAGCACTGAAGTGGCTTTTGAAAAATTAGCTGCAACACTCCAGGTGCCTGGCATATTTTCTTTACTATCTGCTAAAGGACCAACTAAGGCTATCGTTCCGGATTTCTTTAATGGAAGAGTATTGTTTTGATTTTTTAGTAAAACAAAACAATCAGCAGCAATTTGTCGTGCTTCTTTTCTGTTTGCATCCGTAAATACTTCAGTTTTTGCACGGTTCTCGTCACAGTATTTATAGGGGTTATCAAACAAGCCCAATTTATATTTTGCTTCGAGGATCAATCGGCAAGCACTTTCTATTTGCTGTTGAGTAACTTTTCCTTCATTCAATGATTTTTTTAAAGTTGTTAAAAAACCTTCACCAACCATATCCATGTGGATTCCTGCATTCAATGCTAAGGCAGAAACTGTTTTCAGATCCCCCAATCCATGAGCTTCCATTTCATTGATCCCTGTATAATCTGTAACAACAAAACCTTTAAATCCCCATTGTTTGCGTAATACATCGGTCATTAAATATTTGTTAGCGGTAGCAGGAACTCCGTTTATATCATTAAAAGAGGCCATCAATGAACCAGCACCTGCATCAACAGCTGCCTTATAAGGTGGAAGATATTCATTGAACATTCTTGTTAAGCTCATGTCTGTAGTATTATAATCACGACCAGCTTCGGCAGCGCCGTACAATGCATAATGTTTTACACAAGCCATGATATTGTTGTTCTTTGAAAGATCACCCTGGTAACCTTTTACCATTGCTTTGGCAATTTGAGATCCGAGGTAAGCATCTTCTCCATTGCCTTCTGCAATGCGACCCCAGCGTGGATCACGGGCAATGTCAACCATTGGGGAAAATGTCCAGCAGATGCCATCGGCACTTGCTTCCGATGCTGCGATCTGTGCACTGCGTTCAATTGCTTTCACATCCCAGCTACAACTTAAAGCCAGTGGAATAGGAAACACTGTTTCATAACCATGTATTACGTCCATACCAAAAAGTAAAGGGATCTTTAACCTGCTTTCTTCTACTGCTACCTTTTGCACCGCTTTTATTTTTTCTAATGATTTTATATTGAACAACCCTCCAACTTTCCCTTCTTTGATCTTTTTACCGATATCAGAGTTGGATGCCTGCCCGGTTACAATATCACCAGAGCCGGGTAAGTTCAATTGACCGATCTTTTCATCCAATGTCATTTTTTTCATCAAGGCATCAACAAAGGTTTTCATCCGATAGCTATCGGATTTTGCATCGGGATTCTGCGCCGTTGCAAATTGTGTTACCAGGAAGGCTGTAATAATTATAATGCTACGTTTCATGTATGTGATTTTTATTTTTTTAATTTATTCAGGATGATCATATTTCCTCCGCCCGGGGCCAACAGTAGTTTTAAAATTGTATTCTTATCAACGGTCCTTTTTTCTTTTGTTAAATGATTGGCATTTTCATTTGCATCTGCCGCATCGCTATAAATTTCTGCTTCATATTTACCAACTGGTAAAAAACTAAGACTAATATTTATTTCTCTTGCATCATTGTTGGTGATCGTGCCGAGATACCAACTATCATTTTTACGACGGGCAATTGAAACATATTTATCAAGTTCCGCTAC
>JBIOVR010000021.1:0-7420 GCA_044867875.1 Chitinophagaceae bacterium | reverse complement strand
AGAAAATTTAAACGTGTCGGTGGCAATAAAGAGACCCCAACTGATGTACGCATCATTGTAGCATCAAATGAAAATCTGAATGATGCATACAGGAAGGGAAAATTCAGAGAAGACTTGTATCATCGTTTGAACGAATTTTCAATACATCTTCCGCCATTGCGTGAAAGGCGGGAGGATATTATTCCATTAGCAGAATTTTTCCTTGAAAGATCAAACGAAGAGACCAGGAAAAACATCAGTGGTTTTAATGAAGACGTTCTGAATATATTCCATGAATATTCATGGCCTGGAAACCTGAGAGAATTCAGAAATGTTGTTCGTCGTGCAGTATTGCTAACACCTTCTGATGCAAAAATTTCTGTTACATCATTGCCACAGGAAATAGTTCACCATGTGCCGGCATCTTATGCGGCTTCACCTTTTGAACAACCAATGCATCAATTTGAAGGATTAGCACCACATCCTGAAAACTTTCCGAATAAAGACCTGTTGAAAGGCGCAGCAAGCAGAGCAGAATTTTATACTATCATGTCCGTGATGCAACAAGTAAATTTCAATAAGAAAAAAGCTGCTGAAGTATTAAAGATTGATCGCAAAACTCTTTACAATAAATTAAAAAGTTTTCAGATAACACAGCAACAATAGAATTCAATTACATTTTTTATCGAGGAAAAAAATACACAATAATCTTGTGTATTTTTTTTTTGCATATCCGAAAGTTTGATCAATTTCATTTTAAGCGTAGAATTCCTAAGGCATAGTGTTTGTGAAAAAATTGATGATATCTCATTCATTAATTTAAAATTCAGGTTATGACAACACGTAGAAATTCAAGCCGGGGATTCGGAACAATGGATTCCGATGAAAGTCGACGCATTGGTCGCGGAAGTCGTAAATCACAAGGTCGAAGTCAAAACAGAGATGAGTATGAAAGTGACTATGAAGACTATTCGGATGAAGACGATGATGAAGATCAGGGAAATCGTTACATGAGTTCTGGTCGTAACCAATATGACTGGGATGAGGATGATAATTATGATAATTATATCCAGGGAAGGAGTGGACGAAACAGGCATTCAGGAATGAATTATCAGGATGACGATGATAATTATAGTCAAGGAAGGAGTGGACGTAGACGTATGGGAATGAATTACCAGGATGACGACTATGATGATTATAATGATTCAGGAAATTGGGGAAGTGGACAAAGAAGAAATCAAAAAGGTTATGGTTATGATGATGATTATAATGATCGTAGTTCCGGAAGTCCTTATTCCAGAAAGGGATTTGGCAGCATGAGTAGAGATATGGGATCGGGATATGGTGGAAATTATGGTCGTGGTAATGAAAGCCGTGATCAATATTCAAGTGGACAAAATGGTGGAAGAGGCAGACGGAGCGAAATGGGCTCTGGATATAACACCGGTTCAAACTATGGATATGGTAGTGGACGTAGCCAATCCTCAAGAGGTGAATATGGCAACAGCGGTTCTAGTAATTGGGGTACAGGTAGCAGCAATTGGGGAACCGGGAGCAATGAAGGTCGTGGTACCAATCGTGGATATTCCGAAGAGCAATACCTAGGAAGAGGACAGAGTCGCTCAAGAGGCTATGATGATAATTATGATCGTTCCGGAAGAAGTGGCAGAAGTGGAAACTCCCGTATGGGAAAAAGTAGTTCCAGTTCATCAGGCAGACGAAGTGGACGCAGTAGTAATTGGTAATTAATTTACGTAAGACAAACATTAAATAATAAGCGTATGAAAAATCAGAAAACAAGTACTGATAGCAATGGCAGTACAAATGGTACAAGAGATGCTAGCCATAAGACTAATAAAAGTTCTTTATTAGAAAAGTTTTTTATAGACCAGTTAAAAGATATTTATTACGCAGAACAGCACTTGGTAAAAACGTTACCTGAAATGCAAAAAGCAGCAACAAGTGAAGAATTGGAAGATGCTTTTGAAGAACATTTGAAACAAACAGAACGTCATGTAAAAAGATTGGAAAAAGTATTTCAGCTTATACGGCAAAAACCAGAAGGGAAAAAATGCGAAGCAATCGAAGGATTGACCAAAGAAGCAAAATCCATAATCAGCGAAACAAAAGAAGGAAGCATGACAAGGGATGCTGCTCTTATTATTGCTGCGCAAAAAATAGAGCATTATGAAATTGCTACTTATGGTGGACTTGTACAACTTGCCATTACTATGGATCTCCATCGTGCTGCTGAATTGCTGGACAAAACGTTACAGGAAGAAGAGGATACAGATAAAAATCTTACCGAGATTGCAGAAACATCCATAAATGTAAAAGCGGAAAATGAAGGTGGCTATTCCTGGCAGCAGAAAGAAACCATGATGGATGCTTAAAACATATTTTTATTAAAACGGAATACTTCATCACTAAAAAACCCGGTTATTAAACCGGGTTTTTTTATTTCTATAAAATTTTAAGCATTACGCGGAG
This sequence comes from Chitinophagaceae bacterium, assembly GCA_044867875.1. Classification (GTDB taxonomy): domain Bacteria; phylum Bacteroidota; class Bacteroidia; order Chitinophagales; family Chitinophagaceae; genus VBAS01. Next base: position 4,951 of record JBIOVR010000021.1, on the reverse strand, counting down.
TGACGTTCCATGATTCCTGCAATATTTCTCTTTTCATAAAATAGTTATTTCATATTATAGACTGTTTAAGATTCGCGGTGATTTCTCTTCAACCGGAGCCCCATCATTATATTCCTCAGGGTTACCATTCGGAATTCCTTCCGGATTTATATCATCTCTTTTCCCTGGCATGTTACCATGTTTCCTTTTTAATTTTTCATCTTGTATATCTGGGCTATGTTGGCCAGTAGAAGGATATATTTTTGGTTCCTGTTCTGGTTCTCTATTTATTGATTTATCTGGTGGCGGGCTTTTTTTATTTCCCATTTCCATAATTTTTATTTCAAAAATTAGAATTGCTTATAATCCATAATGTCTACCAATATCTTTTTTGAATAGCTTTTGCCGAATCAAGATGCATTTTTAAAGTTGGCAATGTTTTATCAGCAAAGTTTTTAACGTCAATATCCGATGCATTTGATCTCGTATCCTCAAATAAAGAAATTCCATCTCCATGAGCTTTGACCATCATTGAAATATAATCTTTATCAAAAGCCTTACCTGTCATTTTTTCCATATCACTATACATCTTTTGTTTATCATCAGATATTGTTGCTGGCAATGTCACGCTTCGCTGATCGGCAAGACCTTTTACTTGCTGATTTACTGAAGTGTGATCTCTTTCCAGCATGGCAGCAAAACTTTTCACAGCGGCTATTGTAGCTTTCTGCTGAGCAAGCTTAGCTAATTGTACTTCGGCCATACCTGAGTTAGTTACTTTTTTAAGGAATTCCGAACTTTTTTCATCAGTTACAACAGTATTCGTTGTAGTGACATTTGCATCAGTAGCTGTGTTTGTACTCGTACTTGTGTTTGTAGTACTTTCAGTTGTTGTATCATCCGTATCATTACAAGCGAGTAACATAAAACAAAAAGCTGGCAGCAAGGCAAAAATCTTTTTCATATAAAAACATTTGATTAAAAATTTATTTTCGCAATTAGTCTATCGGAAATCGTGCCATCAGTTAACAAAAAATGAAATCATTTTTGCACATAAATTGTTACTGGCATGATTTTTTAATGCTTATTAGTGTAAGTTTCTTTGGGGTGTTTGATTAAAAATTAAATCGGAAACGATTTTTTACTCTGAGATGATACCCATCGAACCTGAACCAGGTAATGCTGGCGCAGGGAACAGAAACTTTAAAAGAGAGTTTCGGCTTCGCCGGAGCTCTTTTTTTTGGACGGATCTTAAATCTTATGGCTAAATTAAATTGGCAAATCGGCTGCTCAGGATTTCAATATAAAGAATGGAAGGGAATTTTTTACCCCGAATTACTTCCCCAAAAAGAATGGTTTAAGTTTTATGCTGATAAATTTAATACGCTTGAATTAAATGTTACCTTCTATCGTTTCCCCGTTTTAAAATCACTGGAAACCTGGTATGATACAGCTCCTGATAATTTTAGTTTTGCCGTAAAGGCTCCCCGACTCATTACTCATTATAAAAAATTTTCAGATTGTTCGAGACTTATCGATGACTTTTATACATTGATCACAAAAGGTTTAAAAGAAAAACTGGGACCTGTACTCTTTCAATTGCCTCCCAAATATGTTTATACAAATGAACGGCTGGACCTTATCGTAAAAAGCATGTACAAGGAATTTAAAAACGTTATAGAGTTCAGAGATGCCAGTTGGTGGACAAAAGACGTATTCAGCAGATTAAAAAAAGAAAAACTGATCTTTTGTGGAATTGATTATCCCGGTTTGCCAAATGATGCGATCATAACAAGTCAGGTTGTTTACTATCGTTTTCATGGAAGACCACGTTTATATTATTCAGCTTATAAAAAAAATGATCTCAAAATAGTTGCTGATTCAATATTTGCAAATAAAAAAGTAACCGAAGCAAATATCTTCTTTAACAACACTGCCACGCAAGCAGCAATTAAAAATGCTAATACGCTAAAGAAATATATTATGATCAATCAATAATATGATCAATTATATCTTACCTGGCATCCACTGCAAAAGAAAGTTCGCCTTTTTGTTTTCCCACAGTATTTTTTAATAATAGGCAGATCGCATCTTAAACAAGTTCTTTTTGTATGAGCCAGCCAGTGTTTTTTCAATGTGAATTCTATTTTCCATTTTAAAAAATCAAAACTATAATTCCGGGCTTCTTTTATAACTGCAGAAAGTTTTAAGGTGGGAATGTTCTTAATAAGATTTTCTGGATGAAGTTTTATACGGTATAGAACTTCATTTTTAATAATATTACCAACTCCTGAAAAAATTTGCTGATCAAGTAATGCATCACATACCAAAGTATTTGGAATGGCTTTCAATTTTTTTCTTGCATTTAAGGGATTCCACTCATCACTTAACACATCAGCTTGCCAGTCATAGAGATCATCACTGTCCCGCGGAAGTAATCTTACTGAGCAAGTATAAAAATAAAGGACATGATTCAAAACTCTAAGTCCGAGCCTTAAACTTCGGGCAGGTTTTTTATTTTCATCTATGCTGTATGAACCAAACATCAATAAATGAATCCTGATTATTCCTTCTTTTGTGTATATCAATAACTGTTTCCCCCAACATTTTATATCCACTATTTTTTTACCCGTCAGTTGATGCATTTCAATTTTGGCGTTCCCAAATGCTTCTATTATTTTTTTCCCTTTAAGAAGAGGCGTGATCAGTTCTTTTAATATAAAAATGGAAGGTCCTTCCGGCATAGGTGACGGTATTAAAGAATAAGCGGATTCATCTCACTTATTTGCTAGTGCTTCTTTTTCTGCTGCCAGTTCCTTTTTTATTTGGCACTTTTGCACCTGCCTTACGGGCTTCAGAAAGACCAATTGCTATAGCTTGTTTACGACTTGTAACTTTTTTACCGCTGCGGCCGCTTTTCAATGTTCCTTTTTTCTTTTCACGCATTACTTTTTCAACTTTTTCTCCGGCCTTTTTTGAATATTTTGCCATATAATAAATTTTTAAATTTAAAAAAGATGGTGGCTTGTAATTATTGGTAAAAAATGATATTTAAAAAGATGTGCCTGTCACAGACATGGATTCCGTTTTGGGCTCACTGCTTCTCTCATCTTCTTCCTCCGCCTGGAAATTAATATACGATTCAGCAATATCGGTTAGCTGGCGATCTGTTTCTTCTTCTTCCTGTAATGTTTTGTCAAGTAAAGAAGCCACCCTGTTTTTTCCAAGTGTCAACGCAAGCTGAACCAACCCGCCATAGGTTGCTATTTCATAATGTTCTACCTTTTGAGCAGCTATAATAAGAGCGGCATCTCTTGTCATGCTTCCTTCACGTGTTTCATTAATGATCGTTTTTCCTTCTTTGATCAGACCATCCATTGCTTCACATTTTTTGCCTTCTGGTTTTTCATCTATTAATTGAAAAACCTTTTCCAATCTTTTTACCTGGCGTTCGGTCTGTTTATGATGATTGTCAAAAGCATCTTCCAATTCTTCGGTTGTGGAAGCCGATTTCATTTCATTCAATGCCTTTAACAATTGTTGTTCGGCATAATAAATATCTTTTAACTGATCAAGGAAAAATTTTTCCAGTTGGCCGCCTTTTTTCTGACCATTTGAACTGGTTGCGGTTTTTGTTGCCATAAAATATTTTTTAAAAAGTCATGAGATAAGAAAAATAGAGCCGAAGCTCTATTTTTCTTTATGGTTTCAATACAGAACTTATCTGTTTGAAGAAGAACTACTTTTTTTGCGGCCACGTCTTCCATTGCTTGAAGAACTGTTGCTTCTTCCTGACGATGAAGAATTACTGCGTCCGCTTGAAGAACTGCGTCCGTTTGAAGAACTGCTACGTCCGTTTGAAGAACTACTGCGTCCGCTTCCCGAACGAGAAGATGATCTGCCGCTTGAGCTATTTCTGCTACGTCCATTTGAAGAACTGTTTCCGCGGCTCGAATTACTGCGGCTGGAGCTACCACGCTGACTTCTTCGACCAGAACGACTTCCTGATCTTCCATTAGATCCTCTGCGATCATCATCATCATCTCTTCTGCTTCGTCCTGATGCCTGACCTCCTCTTCTTGCTAATTGTCTAACTCTTTCAGGACTCATAGCGCCAAATCCCCGGCGTGAACGACGACCTGAAGAACCATAATTTCCTCTGCTTCCGCCTCTCTGACCCTGGCCATAATCGTCATTTTCATCATCATTATAGCGACTGCGGGAACTACTTCTATAACCGTTCTCATTATCATATTGACCTCTCATATTTCCATAATTTCCTCTGCTTCCCCTGCCACGTTCCTCGTCATCGTCTTCATCATCTTCGTCATAATCCTCGTCATCATAATCATCATCATCGTAATCTTCTTGCTGTTGGCCCCTGATGTTGTTGTCATTCTCATCATCATCATCTTCATCATAGTCCTCGTTGTCATAATCTTCATCATCATAATCTTCTTCCTCGTGCTGATAACGTTGTCCGGTTTGGCCGTAACCTCCGGAACGATTTCGATTATCATCTTCCATATTGGCATAGCGCCTACGTCGTGTGCTGATCATAGATTAAGTTTTTAAATGTTAATAATAAAAAATCCGAAACAACAAATATGCCCGACTGGTTTTAAGAATAGGGATTTTTATTTGTTAAGTAGAAACAAAACTTGAATAACCAGTTTTATTTTATAAGTGGAAAATAAAAAAGTCACATCCCTAATAATTCAAAATTGCAATTAAGATCTTTGAGTAAAAAGATTCACAGTGTGTGGAAATTTATACAAATAATATTAGGAAAAACGTTGTGCTTTTTATTCATACCATAGTGTTACAACATCACCTATAGCATTGACAAATTTTTCGTCCTCTACTCCTTCTATCTTCCAGCTATTTTTTAACCGATGCAACATTCCTACATGTCTTCCATTAAGGTTTATATCAAGGTCATAACATACACCATTATTACAAGCACCGGGAA
>JBIOVR010000020.1:0-2513 GCA_044867875.1 Chitinophagaceae bacterium | reverse complement strand
ATTAAAATGAGAAACTATAAATTCGCGTCTAGATAACTAAGCCAAACCTTAAAGTGCAAATTACTTCTCCTCATGATGAAAGAGAATTACTCTCCCTATTAAAGCAGGGTAATGAACAGGCATTTGAAAAAATATATAAGTTATATAGTTCCCGTCTTTTTGGAAACGTATTCAAGATGGTGAAGTCTGAAACAACCACACAGGAAATATTGCAGGATGTCTTTATAAAAATTTGGACTAACCGTGCCAGTATTGACCTCGACAAATCTTTTAGATCTTATCTTTTCCGCATCGCTGAAAATAAGGTGTATGATTTTTTTCGTAAAGCATCAAGAGATAAAAAAATACAAGCCCAGTTGTTTGCAGCTGCCACGGAAGAATATGAGCATATTGAAACAATGATCCATAAAAAAGAGAATGATTTACTCCTTAAAAAAGCTATTGACTCTCTTTCGCCGCAACGTCAACAGATATTTCGATTAATTAAACTTGACAATAAGAGCTACGAAGAGGTAAGCCGGCAATTGGGTATATCAGTTTCAACCATAAGTGATCATATTGTAAAAGCGAATAAGGCAATTCGAGAATTTATTTTTACTCATAATGACATGACGATCATTGTTTTTTGTTTTTTATTCAGTCTGATCAAATAAAAAATATAATTGGAGCAGAGGAAGACCTCCATTCTAACGTATTAAATTATATTAAGTCACCCTTTTGAAGACGTACCACAATGCAAGAATTATTTAAAAAATATCTGGAAAACAAATGCTCACCGGAGGAATTAAAATTATTATTTAAGGAGTTTGATATTGAAGACAACGAGGATCTGCTTAGAAGTTTAATTATCCAGGAGCTCGAAACCGAACGAGAAATAAGTTCTTTTACAACAGAAGAGCTGGAGAATGTTTTGACAGGAACTTTTAATGCTATTAAGACGAAACTTGATTCAGAAAAGATAAACGAAGTGGCGCCTATAGTTCCACTTATAAAAAGGAACTGGTTCCGTTTGGCAGCTGCGGCTGTATTTGTTCTTGCTGTAATAGGAGTTTATCTCTTAGTCAATCAACACCCGGTAGAGCTGCCTGTAGCAAATAATCAGCATCAAACAAATGACATACTTCCTGGTGGTAACAAAGCTGTGTTGACTCTTTCAAATCGCTCTGATATCAATTTGGAAAATGTTTCAAACGGAACCATTGTTACGGAAGGCGATACAAAAATTTCAAAATTAAATGACGGGCAACTTGCCTATAATATATTAGAAGAAAAACCAACACAAGTTCTTTTTAATACGGTGACAACGCCAAGAGGAGGGCAGTATCAATTATTACTTGCAGATGGGTCCAGGGTTTGGTTGAATTCTGCCTCTTCTATACGCTTTCCTGTTTCTTTCAATGGAAATGAAAGAAGAGTAGAGGTATCAGGCGAAGCATATTTTGAAGTGGCAAAGGATCCTTCCATGCCATTTATAGTAGATGTTGCAGGAAAAAATGAAATAGAAGTTTTAGGAACTCACTTCAACATTAATTCTTATGAAGATGGGGGTTCAATAAAAACTACATTGCTTGAAGGCAGTGTAAAAGTAACATCATTTAAAACTGGGGAATCAAAATTGATAACTCCTGGTCAGCAGGCTCAATTAAATACAAATGGGGAGATCGCAATAAGCAAAGCTGATCTTGATAAAGTGATGGCGTGGAAAAACGGGTATTTCAATTTTGATGGAGCAGGTACAAGAACGGTTATGCAGTTTGTTAGCCGTTGGTATGATGTTGATGTGGTATATGAAGGTGAGATACCTCAAAGGGAATTCGGAGGAGATATAGAAAAGAATTTGAAACTGTCACAGCTGTTAAAGATCCTGGAGAAAAACGATCTGCAATTCAGACTTGAAGGAAAGAAACTGGTGGTATTGCAAAAAAAATAAGAATGAACAGAGGAAGAGTTTTTGTTGATCGTATTAGATTTAAGAAAGAAATCATACAAGTAAAAACAATTTTTAAAATATAACTAGCTTCATTAAAGGAAGCTAAAAGAAGGTAAAAAAAACCAGAAATGCTGAAACATCTCTGGCCGGCGCTTAAGTTTGGCTTAGCTATTCGATACCATTAACCATTAGCCTTAATTTACCCAAGCATTGCTAATTTATGCAATTATTTGTGCGGGCACAAATTGCCCGCACAATAACTTGGGTCTCATAAAAAGGTTGTTCCTTTTTATCATTGTTGTTTTTATTCTTTCCTCGTCAAGGGTATTTCCAATCTATTAGCTTCTCTGGCAAAAACGTTCAACTTACAAAAGTCTTTGCTGCAATTAAATTCCAAACAGATTGTTTTTTTCTATGACGCAGCATTCTTGTGTACACAAAAAAAGTAGCTTTAAATCGGTCAGTATCCGGGGTTTTGAACCAGTAATGGATTGTTGCCTATTTCACCGGACGGAACAGGATATAATTCTGAGCCCGGTTTCCATGAATTGGTAGGTGATAATGGTTTCAGTACTGCCTCTGC
>JBIOVR010000019.1:0-3210 GCA_044867875.1 Chitinophagaceae bacterium | reverse complement strand
ATAGAGTTTTATATCGCTCTACTCTGAAAAAGGAATTCAACTTTTAAATGGAGTTGAGTTATTTCTTCCTGCCAAACACTAAAATCAGTAGAGGATTTTCTCAACACCTAATTGACGAAGCATGTTCACTATTGACCCGGTTATATACGCCGTGATTAAAGACATGGAATAGACAAAGGTATTTAGATTGTACTTGCCGCATTCTGCCGTGGATTTACATGGGGAGCCACCGTAGTAAAAAACGGATTATTGATATTTATTTTCTCTTTAAAGCATGTTTTTTGTACTTCCTGGATTGTAATATTCGTTTTAGTATTTTAATTTTATCGTCAATCACAACCTATGAAAATAAAACACTTCTCTTTTTTGCTGCGATTTAGTTTTTTCCTCATTGTTTTTGCTATAGCACTTTTCCTGATATTTTTCCTTGTAGATAAAAATCCCAGTGATAATTTTAAAATGCTTTTAATAAAAATAGGAGTATTAGCAACTTTTTCGTCTTTGTTTTACAACCTATTTCTTGCATCGGATCGAGAGATTGTCGAATGAAAATTCATTTTTTGTTTCCGTGCAACAATATCTTTTACCAGTATCTATTTCTTCCTTTTCCATTCACTAAAATCAATCGGCGAAATTTTCTCAATACCTAACTGGTCAAACTTATTTTTCCATTGAACTTGAAGCAAAATATTTCAATATAAATATTAAAGCCGCAGCTTTCGCCACGGCTTTTGCTTGTATCACTAACAGGATACTCCTTCAAAAATATCAATATCTTTTTTACTGATTTGATGAAGATTGGAGTCGATATTCTTTCAAAACTTCCATTTCATCGTCACATATCCTTACTTGTTTCAATGTTTTTTTATCCTGTATTTGCACTACGTAAATTAATTTCCCTTTGGTGTGAATTTCCTGCGCCAATGTAATTGTATAATCAAAATAATAAGTTTGCTTTACCTTATCTCTTATATTCAGAGGAAGTTTTTCCTCTGAATAAGAAAGAATATCGTATTCAAAAGCGCCTTTCTTGTTATAAAATCTCACTCCTTTCTTTTCATTTAAAGTATAGTAAGCAATACTACCTTCTGGCACAACAGACCAATGAATATTTTCTGCTCCCTTGCAGAATTTTGAGAAATCTTTTTCGACTTTTGCTGAAGGAGTATTTACTTCTCCTACCTGTAATTCACCAGAGTTTTTATTCTTCTTCTTTGTGTTGTAACTAACATCGATATTTTGTGCCTGAATAAAATTGATTAAAATCGTCGCCAGGACTGTGGCAATGGTTATCTTTTTCATTTTTTTAAATTTAAGTTGAATAATAATTCAAAGCTACCAGTGGAAGAACCCCATGACAACCCCACAATTGGAGGTATTTAATAATTGGATGTATTTTAAATAGCAGGAAAAAACAAGAGGGCTAAATAGGTTAAACTAATTTTTCTTTGAGTGCTTTGGCAACGGCCTCTGTTGCTGAGGCAACATGTAGCTTTTGATAAATACTTTTTACATAACTCCGCACCGTTTCATACCCCAAGAATATTTTTTCTGCAATACGTGGCATTGGCATGCCTTCAGTCAGGAGATGAAGAATTTCTTTCTCTCTCTCTGTTAAATGATAATCATTTATAGTTTGGGAAGGAGCAATAAATTGCTGGAAAAGTGAAGCCACCTTAGCAGCTACCACAGGATTAAAAGCAACACCTCCTGTTTTTACATCAGTAACTGCTTCAAGCATCTTTACAGGAGAAGTATTTTTTAAAATATAACCATTGGCGCCGGCACATAACGCTTCAAATATTTTAGTCTCGTCTTCAAAAACCGTTTGAACAAGTATTCGAACTTCAGGATATTCTTTTTTAATCAACCTTGTTGCCTCTATTCCATTCAGGCCTGTCATTTCAATATCCATCAGCACCACATCAGGATCACTTTTTTGAATATCATGTTTCCAATTATTACAACTGCTAAAACTTCCTGTGCATTTATAACCGGGAGAGCCATTTAAAATAGAGCGGTAGGCATCCATCATGATCGGGTTATCTTCAAAAATAGCTACTCTTATTTCTTTATTATGGTTCACTATGCAAATGTAAGTTTATGAATTGTTGTTTTCTGCACTCTCAATTGGGTATTAAAATTCCAATGTTATAATTGTTCCTTCTCCTGGCCTTGATTGAATGTCTAGGCTTGCTCCTATTTCAGCAGCTCTTGCTTTCATATTTGTTAATCCATTTCCATTAATCGTTTCTGAAACAGTAAATCCTTCGCCGTCATCTTTGATTACCAACTTCACTTTATCACCTGTCGAATCTAAATTGTAAAAAACATTTTTACACAATGAATATTTAATGGCGTTATTAATTGCTTCTTTACTCACTAGGTAGATCGTCTTTCGCTCTTGTATAGTTAATTCCCTCCCCGCAATCTCGGAATTAATATCAAAACGCAATAGAACATTTTTGGATAAGGCTGATTCTGTAGCATACACTTTTACTTTTTTTATAAGGATTGATAAAGATTCCTGGTTCGGTTTTAGTAACCATGCCATGTCCCCCACTTTTTCAATTACCTCAGTCGTATAAATGTTGATTTTTTGGATAAGTTCCTTCGCATTTCCATTACAAGGTTGTGCAAATTGCTCCTGAGCCAGTTGGCTTAGCATATTGATACCACTTAAAGATGAGCCAATATCGTCGTGTAGATCTCTTGATACCTGGAGTAACGCCTCTTCTCTTGTTTTATACTCCTGTTCCAGTAATTGTTTCTTATACTGCATTTGTCTCCTCCGATTTGTATTGAATGAAACCAACAGCAGAATTGCTACCGACAAAGTAAAAATGGTAGTGAATACTAATATGCGGGTTACTTCATCCATTTGAATGCAGCTCTAAAACCTGACCAAAGACAAAGATGAAGTACCAAGGTAATCAAATGATTTGCAAAAAATGTAAAAGTAGGTAGCCATGATACTTGGCTTTCTATAATTTCAGTATACATACCAAACATTATGGCGTTGAAAGTAAAATAAATGAAAAACCCTGCACAGAACCAATAATAATAATCATTGTGCAAAGGAATAGTTGATCTTTTATCAAGGGAGGACCTTACCAGGAAAACCAATGCAAAAAAAATAATAATTATACCTGCAACCAAAGCGTAGTAGGTGTTTAGCGTTTTAAAAATATCGTGAGTTGATAAGTAAAG
>JBIOVR010000018.1:0-20519 GCA_044867875.1 Chitinophagaceae bacterium | reverse complement strand
CAGTAGGGAAATACACCCCGAAGCATTTTATTACCTAAACAGGGAGCATCGTGTTGTACATGTGCAACAGGAAAACCTGGCCCATATTAGCTACATGAGTATTTATGCCCCGTTAAGAGGTAATGATGGAGTCACTTATGCCTATATTAATATCCCTTATTTTTTATCCCAACAGGAATTGAAACAAGAGATATCTAACTTCCTTGTCACTATTATTAATCTTAATGCATTTATATTTCTTGTTTCCGGAGTTATTGCTTTGTTTATTACAAACCGGGTAACAAGGTCATTCTTGTTAATAAGTGAAAAAATGCAACAAGTAAACCTTGGACAAACAAATGAAGAAATAGTTTGGAAAAGAAATGACGAGATCGGTGGGCTTGTAAGAGAATACAATAAAATGGTGAGGAAGCTGGAAGTAAGTGCTGATGCTTTAGCAAAAAGTGAAAGGGAAGGCGCATGGCGGGAAATGGCAAGACAGGTGGCGCATGAAATTAAAAATCCTTTAACGCCAATGAAGCTAAGTATACAATTCCTTCAAAAGTCTATTGATAATAATTCGGATAATGTAAAAGAGCTGACAGGAAAAGTAGCAAAGACACTTGTTGAGCAGATCGATCATTTATCAAAGATCGCATTTGATTTTTCACAATTTGCAAATATTGGCAACACTAATATTGAGACCTTTGATATTAATGAAGTGATCCGGTCATTGGATAATCTTTATAAAACGAGTCATGAGGGTGAATTAAGAATGAAGACTGTACCCGGTAAAGTATTGGTAAGAGCTGATAAAACACAAATGAATCGTCTTTTTACCAATCTTATTCAAAATGCAATTGAAGCTTGTAATGATAATGGAAAATGTGATATAGAATTGAATGAGGTAAGAACTGATGGAGTCATTCAAATCAGTATAAAAGATAATGGAGAAGGCATTCCTCAAGAAATGCACTCAAAGATATTTATTCCAAATTTTACAACTAAATCATCGGGCACAGGACTTGGTCTTGCAATGTGTAAAGGAATAGCTGAACAAGCCGGCGGCAGGATCTGGTTTGAAACCAAAATGGGAGAGGGGAGTACTTTTTATGTTGAGCTGCCTGTTGCTAATTAGATCTGATCATTATTCGGATTAAGCCAGCTAATTTTTAATTCTGCAACATGATCTCGGCCAATAATATCTTTATAAAGCTCGGGCCTTCTTGCCTTGGTATATCTAAAACCTCCTGCCTGTTTTAATTTTTCAGGAGTTAGATCTGCAATAACAAATTCATCATCCAAACTTCTGCATTCAGCTATCACATCGCCAAATGGATCAATGATCATGGAGCATCCATTTTTTAATTGATCATCATCCATTCCAATAGGGTTTGAAAAGACAACATAAACCCCGTTATCATAGGCTCTTGCCGGTAACCATTTCATTAACCATTCTTTTCCTTTTATTCCATCAAATTCTTTGCGAAGCTTTACAGCATTTTTTGTCTTGTCTTTCCAAAGATCGGAATCAACAAAACCAGCACCGGGTCTTGTGGATGGCGTACACATAGTTACATGCGGCATGAAAATCATATTGGCGCCGAGTAAGGTAGTAGCTCTAACATTTTCAATCACATTATTATCATAACAGATCAGTATACCACATTTCCATCCATCAAATTCAAAAACGGTGTACTGATCACCCGGAAGTAAATGTGGGTTTATAAAAGGATGTAGCTTTCGATGCTTTGCAATAAGGCCATGCTTATCTACACATACATAAGCTTTGAATAGATTATCGTCTTTATCTTTTTCAAATAAGCCAGCAAGAATGGCTATATTATTTTTTTTCGCTATTTGAATTAATATATTAATGCTTTTGCCGCCAGGAATTTCCTCAGCCAACTCCAGCATTTGGGATCTTGAAAGATTACGTGCAAAAGTGTAACCGGTAATTGAGCACTCGTGAAAGGCGATCATCTTAGCTCCCTGGATCGCTGCTTGTTTTGATAGCTTGTCAATTATAGAGAGGTTATGATTTTTATCGTTGCTTTTGTTTTCGAATTGAGCAGTGGCGATCTTAATGTTGTCCATAATAGCTGGAATTATATCTTTTTCTTCTTCTTTCTATCGGCAAGAAATTTCTCAAACTCTTTTAGTGAAAAGCTGCTAAGATTTTGTTCCTTGGCTAATCCCGCTTTTTGAGCGGCGAGTACACCGTACCTTATATCATTGTACCCATCAAGCGAATGGGCATCCGGGTCAATAGAGATCAGAACACCTTTATCAATTGCATATTCAATATATCTCCAGTCAATATCAAGACGACGTGGATGTGCATTTAACTCAATTACCACATGATTGGCTGCACAGGCATCAATTATCTTTTTATGATCAACGGGATAACCATTTCGGCTTAACAATAAACGACCTGTCATGTGTCCTAATATCGTTGTGTAAGGGTTTTCAATAGCCTTCATCAATCGCATCATCGCTTTTTCCTCTGACATTTTCAAATTGCTGTGCACAGAGGCAATAATCAAATCAAAAGTTGAAAGAACATTATTGCTGTAATCCATCGAACCATCGCCAAGAATATCACATTCTATGCTTTTGAAGATCTTAAAAGGTTTGTATTGTTCATTTAAAAGATCCACCTGCCTGTGTTGTTCTCTTATTCTTTCCTCTGTAAGTCCATTTGCATAAGCTGCAGCTTTTGAGTGATCAGAGATAACAAGGTATTCAAGCCCTTTCTTTATGCACTCTTCTGCCATTTGTTCCAATGTATTATCTCCATCACTCCATTTACTATGACTATGAATGATCGCTTTTACATCTTCGGATTGAATAAGTGTTCCTAGTTTTTTATTTTTTGCTTTTTCAATTATTGTAGCGGTTTCTCTCATGAATGCAGGGATCAATGGAATTTTTGCCTGCACAAACACCGAATCATCTCCAACTTCTGTACCTGTGTATTTTACAGAGGGAAAAGAGCTTTGAAAAGCTTTAAGAAAATCTTCTGAGCAAGAAGTTGTGAATAATCTTTCATCCATCATTCCCTGGCCTGTATGTAATCGAAGCTTCAAACCATTTTTTAGCTTATATAAAATTGTATTCTCTTTTTCTTCTAATAGTTCAGGGGGTTGTGCTGTTTGAAACTTGGGTTTTATTGCTTCATTGTTTTCAAGAACGACAAATTCCATTTCTTCAATAGTAAGGGCTTGGCGGCGATAAGCACCAGTTACATGAACTTTTTCTGGTGGGAATATTTTTTTCAGGTATCCGTCAATTTGTGGAAATATAACTTCTGCTTCAGCAAATAAAAAATGCCCTTGCTGGCTTTGATAAAATTCTATTGACTCCTGCACATTGGCTTGTGTCTTTTCACCAAAGCCTTTATAAAGCGTTAAACGATTTTCATTACATGCATACAGCAGTTCACCAACTGATTCAATTCCCATTTCTTTCCAGATGGTTTGAATTTTTTTTGGACCGATCCCTTTTATGTTCAGCATTTCAATAACACCTGACGGTGTTTTTTCAATGTATTCGCTTAAAACTGCAAGCTTGCCTGTTTCAAGCATTTCAGCAATTTTCTTTGCTGTGCTGTCGCCAATTCCTTTAATTGAAGCAATTTTCTCAGCCGGAGTATCCGCTAGCTGGTTGGGAAGTTTTTCAATATTGAATGCAGCAGCGCCATAAATTCTTGCTTTAAAAGAATTATCACCATGAATATCCATGAGCTTTGAAAGCAGTGAAAAATTTTCTGCGATGGCATAATTATCCATACATGCAATTTAATATTATTCTTTTTTTCATTGGGGAAATACAAGTTACTGCAAAAAAAAGTCCCCCGCATTGCGAGGGACTTTTATGAGAAAGGTTAAGTTACTTTTTCTTCTTAGCTGCTTTCTTTTTAGGAGCTGCTTTTTTCTTAGCTGCTTTTTTCTTTGTTGCCATGTGTTTAGAATTTAAATGGTTAGAAATAAATAACGATAGTAAAAATAGAATTATTATTTAAACTATCAAAAATTTTTTCCACAAAGTTAAATTCGCGATGTTGATTACTTTTTTCAACATCACTCAACTTGCAAAGCGTTTGAGATTTTTTTCAGTGATGATGATCACTGATGCAAAGAAAAAAACTTTATGCTTCAACAGGAGTTACTGAAACAAATGTTCTGTCGTTCTTTCCTTTTCTAAATTCAACCATACCATCAGACAATGCAAACAAAGAATAATCCTTACCAACGCCAACATTTTTTCCTGGATGATAAACAGTGCCACGTTGACGAACGATGATGTTGCCAGCAATAGCAGGTTGACCACCAAAAATTTTTACACCAAGGCGTTTACTATGTGAGTCACGACCATTCTTTACACTGCCTTCACCTTTTTTATGTGCCATGAGACAAAAGTTTAAATTTTAATTTTCAGATTTCTTATTTGTAATGCTATTGATCTTGATCTGAGTGTACAACGTACGATGTCCTTTCTTTTTACGAAATCCTTTTCTTCTTTTTTGTTTGTACGCAATTACTTTATCGCCTTTTACATGCTCAAGTATTTCAGCTTTTACTTTTGCTTTTATATCAGTTCCTAAAGAAACTGTACCATCTGCATCAGCCATCAACACTTCGAGATCAACTTTATCACCGGCATTGCCTTCAATATGTGGCACATACAAAGTCTGGTTCTTTTCCACTTTATATTGCTGTCCGGCTATTTTTACAACTGCTATCATAGCTTTAAAATTAAGGATGGCAAAGGTAAGGGGAAATGCCTTTCCGGCAAACAGATTATCAAAGATTTATATTCACACTCTGTTGATTTGAAATGCCTTCTTTTATATTTGCAAATTCATCTTAGCTTGCGTTTTACTTAGGGTATGAAAATCAAGTCTTTTTTAGCAAAACCATTCGCTTCATATATATATAAAGGTATCCGGAAAGGCATGGCAACAGCCGTGACCGACCAGGAAAATATTCTCAACCAGCTTCTAAAAGTTGGAAAGGGCACAGAATATGGCAAGTCCGTGGGACTGGATAAAGTCACTAATTATGAAGAGTTTAAACAGGCCATCCCCATCCATGATTATGAGCAAATGCGGCCGTGGATCGATAAAATAAAAGAAGGTAAGCATAATATTTTGTGGAAAGGCCGGCCGATCTATTTAGCCAAAACCTCCGGCACAACTAGTGGTACCAAATACATCCCGATCACAAAAGATTCTATTCCCAATCATATCAACACAGCCCGCAATGCCCTGCTTTGTTATATGGCAGAAACAGGAAACACTCGTTTTGCAGATGGTAAATTGATCTTCTTATCGGGTTCACCGGAATTAGAAAGAGTAGGCGATATACCTACCGGGAGATTAAGTGGAATAGTGAATCACCATGTACCGAAATATTTACGATCGAACCAAATGCCTTCTTATGAAACGAATTGTATTGAAGATTGGGAAGCCAAATTGAATAAGATAGTTGATGAAACGATCAGGCAGGATATGACACTTATCAGCGGTATCCCGCCATGGATGCAGATGTATTTTGATGAATTGATAAAGCGCAGTGGTAAAAAAGTTGGCGAGTTGTTTCCTAACTTCAGTGTGATGGTACAGGGCGGTGTGAATTTTGAACCATACAAAGCAAAGTTGTTTGAAAGCATTGGAAGAAAAATTGATTGCATCGAATTGTTTCCAGCCAGTGAAGGATTCTTTGCTTTCCAGGATTCACAAAATGCAGAAGGGCTACTATTGAATTCCAATAGCGGTATATATTTTGAATTTATTCCTGCTGCAGAAATTTATAATGATAATCCAACAAGACTATCATTAAAAGATGTGAAAGTGGGGGAGAATTATGCGATGGTTATTAATAGCAATGCAGGTCTTTGGGGTTATAATCTTGGAGACACGATAAAATTCGTTTCTACAGATCCATATAGATTGGTTGTTACCGGAAGAACAAAACATTTTATTTCAGCATTTGGAGAACATGTGATCGGTGAAGAAGTAGAATATAGTATTTTGAAAGCGGCCGAAGAAGACCATGTTCACATTACAGAATTTACGGTGGCTCCTTTTGTAAGTAAAAATGATGGCAAGTCATATCACGAATGGTTCATTGAATTTGAGAACAGGCCGGGAGATATTAATTCTTTTGCAAGTAAGGTAGAAGTAAATCTTAGAAAGAAGAATGTGTATTATGATGACCTGATCAGCGGGAATATCCTTTCGCCATTAAAAATTACTGCGGTCAGGAAAAATGGTTTTATTGATTACATGAAATCAATCGGTAAATTGGGTGGACAAAATAAAGTGCCGAGACTAAGCAATGATCGTAAAATTGCAGATGAATTGGTAAAGTGGAGTGATGGTAACGATAATAATAATTAACTAATCAAAGCTGACTAATATAAATGAAAGTCCTTTTTGAAGATACACCCTCTGAATCTCCGGTGAAAACATCGCAGGGAAAAGAAGGCAATATAAAAAGAATTGCCTTGTTTGGCTCTACAGGTTCTATCGGTACACAGGCTTTGAATGTAATTGCAGCTAATCCCGACAAATTTTCTGCTGAAGTACTCACTGCCCAAACTAATGATGAATTACTTATTCAACAGGCATTGCAATTCAATCCCAACATTGTTGTTATTGGTGATGAGAATAAATATCAGAAAGTAAAAGATGCATTGGCATCTACTGATGTAAAAGTTTTTTGCGGTGAAAAAGCATTAGAAGAAGTTGCTGCAATGGATTGTTATGACCTGATGCTGGCAGCTATTGTTGGTTTTGCAGGATTAAGACCAACATTGAAAGCAATTGAAAACAGTAAGACGATCGCACTGGCAAATAAAGAAACGTTGGTAGTTGCCGGTGACATTATAATGCAGCGGGCAATGGAATACAGGGCGCCAGTTATTCCCGTAGATTCAGAACATTCAGCTATTTTTCAGTGCCTTGTCGGTGAAACAAGAAATCGTATTGAGAAAATTATACTTACTGCGTCCGGTGGTCCTTTTCTTGGGAGAAAACCAAATTTCCTGGTGAATGTAAAGAGAGAGCATGCATTGCAGCATCCTAATTGGACAATGGGAGCAAAGATCAGTATTGATTCTGCCACGCTGATGAATAAAGGTCTTGAGATGATCGAAGCAAAATACTTGTTCAATCTTCGGCCTGATCAGATACAAGTGATCATTCATCCGCAAAGTGTTATTCATAGCCTGGTGCAATTTGAAGATGGAAGTTTAAAAGCGCAAATGGGAATGCCTGATATGAAATTACCCATTCAATATGCATTGGCATTTCCACAGCGGATCCATAATAATTTTCCTCGGTTTGATTTCAAAAAAATGAATACGCTGACATTTGAAGAACCTGATATCCGGACATTCCGAAATCTTTCTTTATCAATAGAGGCATTGAACAAAGGGGGTAACCTTCCATGTATAATGAATGCTGCAAATGAAATTGCAGTATATGCTTTTTTGAAAAACAGGATCGGGTTTCTTGAAATGACCGACCTGATCGAAAAAACAATGCAACATGTGTCTTTTATCGATAAACCTTCAATGGATGATTACTTTGAAAGCGACGGTGAAGCAAGAAGTTTTGCCGCTGATGTAATTAAGTTATAACCTCTTAACCCCCAGAAGCAGAATTGGTAAAATTTTCTTTTCCCTAACTTTTTTTAAGAGATATTTGCAAACATTTATAAAATTAAAAGTCCGCCTTGGCGGATTTAGGGCTAAATATAAATTATGACGTTATTAGCTATAGACTGGAGTTCAGTGCCTATTCAAGCCGCACAATTCATCCTTTCTTTTTCGATCCTGATCTTATTGCATGAGTTTGGACATTTTATTACAGCAAAATGGTTTGGGTGCCGTGTAGAAAAATTCTATCTCTTTTTTAATCCATGGTTCTCACTTTGGAAAAAGAAAAAAGGGGAGACAGAGTATGGATTAGGATGGATACCATTAGGGGGATATGTAAAAATATCAGGCATGATCGATGAGAGCATGGATAAGGAACAAATGAAACTTCCCCCTCAACCATATGAGTTCAGAAGCAAGCCAGCATGGCAACGATTGATCATCATGCTTGGTGGTATTATTATCAATATCGTTCTAGCGATCATAATTTTCGTGTTTATTCTTTGGATATGGGGAAAAGAATATTTGCCACCACAAAATGCGATATATGGATTGGCAACTGATAGTCTTGCAAAAACTGTTGGATTAAAAGATGGTGATATAGTTTTAAAAGTGGACAACACTGATCTAAAAAATATAAATACATTAAAGGGTCAAATTATTTTGGAAGAGGCGAAGAGTCTTACTGTAAAGCGTGGTGATAGCATTATTGTCTTAAAACTTGATGAAGGATTAACCAGGAAATTAAATACAAGAAATGGTGGAAGTTTTACTGCTCCCAGGGTTCCTTTTATTGTTAAAGAGTTTGATGAAAAAGGATCCAGTGCTGAAAAAGCGGGTTTAATACCGGGTGACAGGGTTATTGGTATCAACGACACAGACGCATCTTTTTATCACCAGGTGGCAAAAGCTATTAAGGATAAAAAAGACCAGGACGTAAAGGTTACGCTACTAAGGGGGAACGATACATTAACAAAGACAGTGCGTCTTGATAAGAACGGGAAGTTTGGAATAAAACTAAAAACAGAAAAAGATCTTGGTATTCATTATAAGACTGAGAAATATAATTTTTTGCAAGCTGTTCCTGCAGGTTTTATGGAATGCTGGTCTACATTGGGAAGATATGTAACAGGGCTACGTCAATTATTTACTGGTAAAGCAAAAGCAAGTGAGTCTTTAGGAAGTGTGTTAAGTATTGGCGGTATCTATCCTAATTTTTGGGATCCACAAATTTTTTGGACATTAACTGCGATCTTCAGTATCATTCTTGCATTCATGAATATATTACCGATACCGGGTTTAGATGGAGGTCATGCATTATTTACATTGGCTGAAATGATAACCGGTCGCAAACCAAGCGACAAGTTTTTAGAGTATGCACAAATGGTGGGAATGGTGTTGTTGATGGGACTAATGGCTTATGCACTTGGTCTTGATGTATGGCGATTGTTTAAGTAATTATAATTCTATTCCGATCTTCTTCATTAATAAAGAGGCGTTCATGCTGGTGCAGACGCCTTTTTTTAATTTATAATCAAAATAGAGTTCATCTCCCGCAACCTGTACGTCGAAATGATAGTTGTGAAGTTTTAAAGGAAACTCATCAGCCAGTTTTGCCAATTCAAGATCGTGTGTGGCCATCAACCCGGCGGCATTATGATGTATCAATTGCTTTATTAATGCTTTTGATCCGGTGTGCCTGTCAGCGGAATTTGTGCCTCTGAGTATTTCATCGAGCAACAAAAAAACTTTTTCATTCCTGTAAACTGCTTCAATAACTTCTTTTAATTTTTTTAGTTCTGCATAAAAAGTAGAAGTATTTTCTTCCAGGTTATCACTTACCCTCATGCTGCTGATCACTTTCATATTTGAAACAGTAAATGATCCTGCACAAACAGGTGAACCCATCATGGCTAAAACAATATTCACTCCAACACTTCTTAATAATGTGCTTTTGCCAGCCATGTTTGAACCAGTGATCAGATTCAATCCTTCATTTCCTTCAGTTGAAAACGAATTGGTCACCAGTTTTTCTTTAGGAATTAACGGATGACCTAATGAATCTGTGACAACTGTTCCGTGTTCTTTTGATATCGTTGGGAAACACCAATCGGGGTGATTAAAAGAAAGATTAGCAAGAGATGAAAGCGATTCTATTTCTGCCAAAGAATGAAACCAGTCACCGATATGTTCTTTGTTTTCTTTTTTCCAGTTTTCTAAGATCATTACTTGTTGCAGGTCCCAAAACAAAAAAGTATTTAGCGGAATAAATACAAGCGGATTCAAACGTATATCTGTATTGTCTAATATCTTTTTGAGTTTTTTTATTGTCTGCGACGAGAAGGTTGATCCATCAATGTATTTAGATCTTAGTTCACCAAGCAGCTTGCTTTTAGCATCTCCTTTTTCTATCCATGATACACTATCCGAAAGTGTTTCGAGTTGTGGCGCTACTTTATTCAGCTTTGTAAATGAAGGCGTGACCAATTTGGAAATGCCAAATGATATCGCAAGCATCAGAAATATTGCCGAGTAAAATATGGCTGAAGGGATAATATCTATAAGATGAAGAGTTAGTAAAGCAAAACTGATCGCAGGTAAAATGAATTGAAGCAATTTCCAATGTGGTTTATTCATGAACTGAAAATCTTCCAGTAACCAGTTCTCAATT
Source organism: Chitinophagaceae bacterium (assembly GCA_044867875.1). Lineage (GTDB taxonomy): Bacteria > Bacteroidota > Bacteroidia > Chitinophagales > Chitinophagaceae > VBAS01. The sequence goes on along the minus strand of JBIOVR010000018.1, from coordinate 10,204 downwards.
TTTATTTCCGTATCAATATTGATTGAATGAGCAATCCCGTAAGATTGTAATTGCTGGCGCCATTCCAATTTTTGTGATAATTCTTTTACTGCTTGATGCCTTTCTACAATAATTTCAGAAGAAGTTGGGTCTAATAACCAGCCAGCAAATAATTTCTTTCCTTGTTCCGATGTACAACGATTGATGTATTGAAATAGGGATGCCCTTCCAAAAATGTCCAGGTCGTTGGCGTATTCATGATTTTCAGGTTTGTATTCTGAACCATCGGGCAGATGTGTAAAATGATGACCGAGCACCTGTATCTCTGTTTCGTTTATTCCGATCAGTCGTTGAAGATTTTCAATGGCGGCATTATTTGCAAGGTGTTTTGCCAGGATGAATAGGAATAATGCAATGAATAAAACGGTTAAAGGAAGCAGAATATATGATCCGTTTTTCCAGATCCACCAAATACTTATAAAAGCGAGAGCTATGCTTAAAAATCGTAACCAGCCAAACATGACTCCTCTTTTTTCAAGCTTTTTTAGTTCGGTCTTATGTTTTACAATTTGTTGCTGATAGATATTCAACGGGTTTGTCATTGGGTAAAAATAATTTATTTAATGAGAGTAAGAACAATCAGAGCTTTAAGTAAACGTTGAGAATAATACTCGCAAAACATTCTTATTTTTGCAGGCTGTAATTGAATTTTAAATTTCAAATTTAAAATGGCCTGGGGGTGTATGGTTTTGACAGCATAGATCTTTGAAAGTGTAAGCATGTTCTGCGTTGTGTAATTAGCAGGCTAATCTGAATACACAAAAACTCAAATGGCAATACTCAGTATGCCATGGCCGCTTAATCAGTGATTAGGTAGTCATTAGGGCCGCCGGGCCGGTTCGCTTGTTTCCATGCCCCGCCGCCGACTCAAAACAAAACAAGATGCTGCAACAGAAGGCTGTGACTGTTGCTTAAGACCATGCAGCTAAGGAAGTAGTCGGTTGTTTGTTCCCAGTTGCTTCCCGAAAAACCTCAAAACAAAATAAGCATGTAGAAAGCTTTTGGCGAATATGTTTGGACACCGGTTCGAATCCGGTCACCTCCACTTTAAAAAGGATGAACAGATAATGTTCATCCTTTTTTATTTATTAGAAAAATGAAAAGGACTCGTCGGTCTTAACTTACTTTTCTTTTATTGTTCTGTTGTTTTATGACCATCAAGTAATTCGTCTGCCTTCTTTTTTATCACCTCTTTAATTTTTCCTTTGAATAAAGAAACAGCAAGTGGAATCTTACCATGTATCTCAACAGTTCCGGGATGAAGATTGACAGTGCCTGAAAGGCCTAAACCATGAAAAGCAAAACTGAATTTACCGCTTCTTGCATGCCACTCTTCTTCTATGTTGGATACTTTATCTCCATGCTCATGCTTCAATTGCGTAACAAGATGTTTAATCCTTGACATTGCTTCGTGTTCGGTAAGTTTATGATGAACTGTTACTTGGATGGAAGGCATTATTTTTTTTATTTTCTTATCGAATAATATACAAATATAATAATCACGAAGGGCATGAGGCCGATATTTGTTTTTGAATATATTGTTATCTTCGAAAATATTTATGAAAGACAAAAAATCAGCCTTTGAAAAAGTAGCAGCATTGCTGCATCAATCCAACTTTACTATTGTTGATAAAGATGATACTCGTCCATGGGGCGGATTCTATGTTATTGATGAAGCACAGGCTGCCCTGTTTGTACGGCATTATTTTGCGGAAGAGAATTTGAGTGAATTAAAGATCACCAACAAGCTCAGTCCAAAAATTTTGATTGTTGGCCCACAACAGCGCTTAAGCTGGCAATACCATCATCGCCGTGCTGAGATATGGAAATGTATTGATGGAACAGTAGGAGTAATGACAAGTAACACTGATAAAGAAGATATCCGTCATACTTTAAAAGTTGGAGATATTATAAAGCTCAAGCAAGGTGAACGCCATCGTTTGATAGGTCTTGATGGCTGGGGAATAGTTGCCGAGATCTGGCAGCATACTGATGAATCAAATCCAAGTGATGAAGATGACATTGTAAGACTGCAGGATGATTATAGCAGAAAGTAAGCTCTCTTCTTAATGCATTTCTGTTACGGTCTGTCCCGAACACTTTATATTGTTGTAATTTCCATCAGTAAAAACCACGAACAGGAGTAATCATTAAAGGGTTATAAATAAATTATACTTTCAATCATGAGAAAAATCTTGTTTTTAATGCTGGCTGTTATTGCTTTAAAATTTGAAGCAAGTTCACAATCAAGCAATGCCTTTCCTGTACAGGTAAAAATTGATAATGGAATAATTGAGGGCAATTACAATACACATTCTGGTATTCAAACTTATTTTGGAGTACCGTTTGCCAAACCTCCTGTTGGTAATCTGCGTTGGAAAGCTCCACAGCCTTTAGATAAATGGAATGGCGTGAAGCAAACAAAAAAATTTGGTCCACGACCTATGCAGACAATTGTATTTGGTGATATGAATTCACGTTCAGATGGTGTAAGTGAGGATTGTCTTTATCTTAATGTATGGACACCTGCAAAACGAAATACCAAAGACCTGCCTGTGCTTGTTTATTTTTATGGTGGCGGCAATGTAGCGGGTGATGCGTCGGAACCAAGATATGATGGTGAAAGCATGGCGAAGAAAGGTATTGTAGTTATTACCTGCAATTATCGTGTTAATATTTTCGGATTCTTTTCTCATCCGGAGTTAAGTAAAGAATCTCCATACAAAGCTTCGGGCAACTATGGTTTGCTTGACCAGGTAGCGGCATTGAAATGGGTACAAAAAAACATTTCAGCATTTGGTGGCGATCCTAAAAAGGTTACGATCGCTGGTGAGTCGGCCGGCTCCATTTCGGTTAGTTATCAAATGGCTTCACCATTGGCAAAAAATTTAATAGCTGGTGCTATTGGTGAAAGTGGTGCAGGTATCAACCCAACACTGGCGCCGGTTCCATTAGCAGAAGCAGAAAAAACAGGTGATGAGTTTGCAAAAAAAGCAGGCTACACTACAATAGCACAATTAAGAGCATTATCTACACGGGAGGTTTATGAAATTTATAATGAATCAAAGCGATTTGGATTTCCAGTAGTACTTGACGGATATTTTTTGCCAAAAACAATTCCGCAAATTTTTAATGCAAAAGAGCAGGCACAGGTACCATTATTAGTTGGATGGAATTCTGCTGAAATACCGGGCCAGGCTTTTATGTTTGGTCAACCATATAAAGAAGAAAATTTTGTGGCCCGTGTAAAAGCAGAATATCCGAATGATTTTGAAGAAGTGTTGAAATTGTATCCACATAGTAATGAAAAAGAAATTGAAATTTCCGCAACCCAATTATCATCTGACAGGTTCATTTCATACAGTACATGGAAATGGTTTGATCTGCATAGGAATAATAGCTCTCAACCTGTTTATCGTTATTTATATAGTAAGCTTCGTCCGCCGCTGGTAGATAATTCTGTTGCTTCTGGTTTAGCGGGTGGCACTGTGAAAAAAGATTCTAACGCACCAAAACCACCGGAACCGGTTGGTGCGCCACATGCCGGCGAAATTGAATATTGCATGGGCAACCTTCATCTTGTAAAAGATTATGCATGGACAGATGATGACTTCAAAGTATCTGAAACAATGCTAAATTACTTTGCGAATTTTATTAAAACAGGAAATCCAAATGATGGTAAGTTGCCTGAATGGACTGCTGCAAAAGCCGGTGATGCTAACCCGCCAGTGATGGTTCTAAATACTGAATCCAAAACAGTGAATGCAAAGAATGATGCCCGCTATGAATTTTTGGATAAGGCGTATAAGAATAAATAGTGATTCTGAATAATTATGAATAAAAGAGAGTTTATCAAAACAGTTTCCGTTTTAACAGCTGCGGCAGGTGTATCACAATTGATTTCATGTAAAACAAAAGCCAGTCCCCGTAGCAATTGGGCAGGAAATTTAAATTATAGCACGGATAATTTATTTACACCCGCAGATATTACCACGTTGCAGGAAACAATAAAAAAATGCAAAAAGGCCAGGGGCTTGGGCACCAAACATTGCTTTAATAAAATTGCTGATAGTACACAAAACCAAATTTCCTCATCAGCGTTTAATAAAGTAGTGTCATTGGATAAAATAAAAAATACCGTTACAGTCGAGGCAGGAATTAAATATGGAGAATTTTGTAAACAGTTAGATGAAAATGGTTATGCCTTGCACAATTTAGCATCCCTGCCACATATTTCTGTTGCAGGTGCATGTGCAACTTCCACACATGGTTCAGGTATTAGAAATGGAAGTTTAGCTACTGCAGTCACCGGTATCGAGTTTGTAAATGGAAAAGGGGAGTTGATAAACCTTACAAAAGAAAAAGATGGTGATGAGTTTTCAGGAGCAGTTGTAAACCTTGGTGCATTGGGTATTGTTACAAAGCTTACACTTAGCCTGCAGCCGACATTTAAAATGAAACAAATTGTTTATCAAAATTTACCAATGGCAGAATTGGAAAAAAATTTTGAAGCAATTATGTCTTCCGGGTACAGTGTGAGTTTATTTACCGACTGGAAAAATAAGAACATCAGTGAAGTCTGGATAAAAAGTAAATCCGACGATTTAAAGAATGTTGCACCAATTTTTTACGGGGCAACACTTGCTACAAAAAATTTACACCCCATTGAGACGCTTGATCCTATTAATTGTACCGAACAAATGGGTATTGAAGGGACATGGTACGAGAGGATGCCACATTTCAAAATGGGCTTCACCCCAAGCAGTGGCAAAGAGTTGCAGTCAGAATTTTTTATTCCATTTGAAAATGCATACCAGGGCTTTATGGCAATAGAGAAATTAAATGAAAAGGTATCGCCGCATTTAATGATTACCGAAGTAAGGGCTATCGCTGCTGATGATTTACTGATGAGCCCATTCTATAAAAAAACCTGCATAGCATTTCATTTTACCTGGAAACAGGAGGTAGAAGAAGTAAATGCTGTTATTCCATTTATTGAGGAAGCGTTGGCTCCTTATAATCCTAGACCCCATTGGGGAAAGATATTTACAATGAAACCGGCGATATTGCAATCAAGGATAGAAAAATTAAATGAATTTAAAATGTTGATGACTAAACACGACCCCGAAGGTAAATTCAGAAATGAATTTATTGATACTAATTTGTTTAATTCATAAACGATCTTCCTTCCGCCCGGGTCTGCCCTTACCATTCTTATTTTACATGCCTCCGAGCATGAGCCCAGACGGATTGAAACTTCCAAAGTCCATCAAAAGATCATCTGTGGCAACAGCAAATTTTAAAAATTGAAGTTTGTTTTCTCTAACTTACATTTGGTATAGCTTTCCACAATGAAATAATGTAATTGTAATAAGATCATAACCTTATATTCTACACAATTAAATCAAAGTATATGTCACAGTCCCGCAGAGAATTTATCAAAAAGACAGCCATCACTTCCACAGGTCTTTATATGGGCGCAAATGCTTTTGGAGCTAAAAGCTACCGCAATATTCTTGGCGCCAACGATCGTATAAGAGTTGGTGTGGTTGGTTTTTCCGACCGTCATCGCGGTTCTCATATTCCCTGTTTTATGAATCATTACAAGGAATTGAATTTTGATCTTGTTGCCGTATCTGATATCTGGAAAAAAAGAAGAGAGGATGGCGCTGCAATATGGAAAGAAAAAATGGGACATGATATTGTGGCCTGCCGGAATAATGAAGAGATGTACGATAAAAAATTAGTGGATGCAGTATTTATCGGTACAGCAGATTTTCAGCATGCACTGCATGCGATCGAAGCAGTAAAAGCAGGATGCGATGCCTATGTAGAAAAGCCTTTTGCTGAAACAATGGAAGATAATCGTGCTGCATTAAAAGCGATCAAAGCAACTGACAGAATTATACAAATAGGATCACAACGAAGAAGTGGATCAAACTATCATGCAGCAAATGATTTTATCAGGTCTGGAAAATTTGGCCCGATTACAATGGTTGAATTAACATGGAATGTAAATCAACCTGGCCGCTGGCGCAGAACTGCACTGCTTCCTCAACTGAAAGAAGAAGACACTGACTGGAAAAGATTTTTAATGAACAGGCCCGCTGATAAGTTTGATCCAAGAAAATATTTAGAGTTTCGTTTGTTCTGGCCTTATTCATCAGGCTTGCCGGGTCAGTGGATGAGTCACCAGATAGATACTGTGCATTGGTTTAGCGGATTGCAGCATCCAAGAAGTGTTGTGGCCAATGGTGGCATCTATATGTGGAAAGATGGAAGAAAAAATTGGGATACGATCACTGCTGTATTTGATTATGGTCCTTCAGAAGATATGTCAAAAGGTTTCCAGGTTACGTTTGGATCACGAATGCATAATGGTGATGAACACCCCGCAGAAATATATTATTCGAATGGTGGAGAATTAAATCTTAATACTAATAAGGTTTCTCCAACTGGAGGCTTGTCAAAAAGATTTGCTGATGAAATGAAGATGGAACCTAATTTATTGCCTGAAATGAGTTTATCTGAAGTGGAGAAAGTGGTAGCATCTGCCAATACAGGCGGAGATACTCTTACATCCAATCATATTCGTAACTGGATGGAAAGTCTACGCAGCCGGAAGCAACCAAATGCACCAGTGGAAGCAGGGTATAGTCACTCTATTGCTACAATTATGACAAATGCTGCTGCACATACGGGAGCTAAAGTAACTTTTGATGAAAAGACACAGGAAGTAATGGCTAATGGCAAAGTATTCAAATATAATCTCCAGGCATGATAAAATTATTTTCTGTTTTAGTTTTAGTGACAATAAGTGCGATAACCATTGCGCAGAAATCGACCGGGTTTTCATTAGTAGAAAAAAAAGATAAGAAGCAGGTTGATGTTTTATTTAATAATAAACTTCTCACTGCTTATTGCAATCTTGATTCAAGCAAGAAGCCGGTTCTTTTTCCAGTGAATACGATCGATGGAATAACGGTTACACGCAGTTATCCGTTTAAGCTTATTGCAGGTGAAAGAACAGATCATCCTCACCATACAGGTATCTGGCTGAATTATGAATCTGTGAATGGTTTAGATTTCTGGAACAATTCTACAGCCATACCTATTGAGAAAAGAGATCATTACGGTACCATCATTCACCAGGAGATCGTAAGTAAAGAAGCAAAAGGTAATAAGGCTGTGCTTGTTACAAAAGCAATCTGGGTAAATCCTGGTAACAAAACATTGCTTAATGAACTGACTACTTTCAATTTCAGCGCAGATACGAAATCGAATAATTTTATCATTGACCGCATTACTAGTTTAACCGCTAAAGACTCGACAGTAGTTTTTAAAGATGTGAAAGACGGGATGTTTGCGATAAGAGTAGCCAGGGAATTAGAGTTGCCCTCAAAAGAGAAAACCAGTTTTGTTGATGATAAAGGAAATGTAACAACTGTGGCGCCGTCGGGAGCCGATGCTACTGGAATGTATTATAGCAGTAATGGTACGAAGGGAGATTCTGTCTGGAGTACAAAAGGAGGGTGGGTAATGCTTACCGGAAAAAAAGATGGAAAAGATATTACAATAGGTATGTTTGATCATCCTTCAAATGTTGGTTATCCTACTTACTGGCATGCACGAGGCTATGGATTATTCGCCTTAAATCCATTGGGAAGAAAAGTATTCAGCAATGGAAAAGAAGAATTGAATTTTTCTTTGAAGCCCGGCGAGTCTGTTACATTCAGATACAGGGTCGTCGTTCATTCAGGAGAGTTTCTTACAAATGGTGATATGAATAAACTGTTTGCAGATTTTAAAGGAACCAAATAAAGCCGGGGAAGAATCTGCATAAATAATGTATTGCTGGAATAAATTTGAACTGATTATCAACTAACATCATATATGGAGTAGCAAATAGTTAAGAGTAATCACCACCCTTGGTAGACAACCCCGCCTTCAAATAGACTATCTTCACAAAATGCCTGGCAAAAATGAACAACTACAGGAACTTATCGACCATAATGATTTGCTGGAAAATTATTTTAGGAACACGATAATTCCACAATTGTTTGTTGATGGAGAACTGAGACTGCAAAAATTCACACCTCCGGCAATGAAACAGTTCAACCTCTCGGCCAGTGATGTGGGGAAGCCTATAAATGATATAAAAGACAACTTTCGCTTCCCATCTATTATAGACAATATTCAGCACGTTATTGAAAACAATGAAATTCTTGAAAAAGAAATTCAAACTACTGATCTGCGTTGGTACCAAATGAATATCATCCCATATGTAAAAATGCGAGATGATAAAACGGATGGGGTAATAATAACTTTCGTTGAAATTACCATGCGCATAAAAGATTTAAAAGAGCAGGAAAAGTTAATAGCTGACCATGAGATTTTATTAGACACTATTTCCCATGACATAAAAAATCCACTTGCTAATTTGGTAATGGCAATAGAGCTGTTTAAAAATGTATCTCCAAATGATGAAGGAGAATTCAAATCTCTTTTAAAAATTGTTGATAGTGCTTTAACGAAAATGAATAAACTCATAATAGAGTTAACTGAGGTAAGAAAAGAGGAACATAAATATAAAAGCGAAGAAGAGCTTCTGAATTTTGAACATATATTGGAAGATGTTCGCCTTACGTTAAGTGACAACATCATTGCTGCAAATGCAATGATCACGAGTAAAATTAATTTTTCTGAGATCACTTTTTCGAGAAGAAAAATAAGATCCATCGTTTATAACCTAATTAACAACGCGATAAAATTCAGGTCATCAGAACGACAACTTAAAATTGTTGTTACTACTAACAAGGAAAAGGAGTTTATAGTTATATCAGTAAAGGATAATGGTATAGGTATTGACGAAAGTAAATTCGATGCAATATTTTCAAAGTATTACAGGTCTGAAAATGCCATTGAAGGCACAGGCATAGGATTATATTTGGTAAAAGAAATTGTTTCTAATGCCGGGGGAAAGGTTTTGGTGAAAAGCCAGTTAGATAAGGGAACGGAATTTCAGGTTTACTTAAAGATTGTATGATCTATCATGTCAAAAGCTTGCAATCGTCCCAGGCGAGTCTCTTCGGGATGTAATAAGTCTTTACATTCGTAAAATGAAACTTTTCCTTGTCGGTGGTTTTCTCGGCAGTGGTAAAACGACTGCTATTGTAAATGCCTCTCAACACTTAATAAAAAAAGATCAGCGTGTTGCTGTAATTACAAATGACCAGGGAGATCAGCAAGTTGACAGTGCTTTTGTAAAAAGCTTCGGTATTCCAGCTGCGGAAGTAGCGAATGGATGCTTTTGCTGCAACTATGATCAGTTGGATAAACATATCCATTCATTTATTAACGACATTCAGCCCGAAATAATTTTTGCAGAATCTGTGGGTTCCTGCACTGATCTTGTCGCAACAGTTGCCAAACCTTTTCTTCGTGAAATGCCAGGTTGTTCAGTTGTTATTTCTGTATTTGCAGATGCCACATTATTTCTGTCCTTGTTTGAGGGAAGAGTAAATTTCATTTCGGAAAATGTACAGTATATCTATAAAAAACAGTTGGAAGAAGCTGATGTATTGGTGATTAATAAAATTGACCTTCTGTCTCCTAATGAGGTTGCTGCAATAAATATGCATTTAGAAAATGAGTTTCCCGAAAAAACAATTCTTTATCAAAACTCTTTTGAAGAAAATAATATTGAGAAATGGATGAATGTGCTGGAACAATTTGAACCATCAGACCGTGCATCACTCGATATCGATTATGATATGTATGCTGACGGTGAAGCACAGCTTGCATGGCTTGATGAAAGCATGACAATAGTTAGTTCTCAGGAAAATGCTGTACTGATCGCAAAAGAGATCATTTCTCAAATTAATCAGGATATAAAAGAAAGAGAATTAACAATAGGGCATTTAAAATTTTTTATCGAAACAGGATCTTTGAAAAAGAAAATAAGTATCACCAGTTCTTTGCCACTCTCGTTCAGTTCGCCTGAAGAAAAAGATTCAGTGCAGGCTCATTTCCTAATTAATGCAAGAGTGGAAACCGAACCAGAAGTTTTAAGACAAATCGTCAATGACACATTGAAACAAATGGTGCATAAACATGATTGTAATATAACGGTGGAAAAGTGGTCTGCGTTCAAACCCGGTTATCC
>JBIOVR010000017.1:0-2699 GCA_044867875.1 Chitinophagaceae bacterium | reverse complement strand
GCTGCACCAAAAGAAGGGATACTTGATAAATTAAAAATGCTTCCGAAACTGAGCCAGTTTGCATCATGGATGCCGACGGTAAAAAGCGGCAAGGGAGAATGCCAGGAAATAGTAATGCGTGAACCAGACATTACAAAACTCCCGGTAATTACCTGCTGGCCAAAAGATGGAGGCCCGTTTGTTACATTACCAGTTATTCATACAAAAGATCCGAATACGGGCACAAGAAATGTTGGAATGTATAGAATGCAGGTATTTGAGCCAACACTTACAGGTATGCATTGGCATAAGCATAAAGTTTCAGCCAAACATTTTAGTGAGTATAAAAAACTAAATAAGCGAATGCCGGTAGCCGTTGCATTAGGTGGCGACCCGGTGTATGCATATTCTGCGACTGCACCATTGCCCGAGAATGTAGATGAATACATGCTGGCCGGATTTTTAAGAAAGAAAAAAGTGGAATTAGTGAAATGCATCACGCAGCCAGAAGTTGAAGTGCCCGCCGATGCAGATTTTATTATTGAAGGTTATGTTGATCCAAATGATGAAATGATATGGGAAGGACCATTTGGTGACCATACCGGTTATTATTCTTTGCCTGATTGGTATCCGCGATTTCATATCACCGCTATCACTCATAAAAAAAATGCGGTTTACCCCGCAACTATTGTTGGTATTCCGCCGCAGGAAGATGCATGGCTGGGAAAAGCAACCGAAAGGATCTTTTTAGCGCCTATAAAAATGACACTAATTCCCGAAATAGTTGATATGGATATGCCGGTGGAAGGAGTGTTTCATAACCTGGTGATCGCAAAAATTAAAAAAGATTATGCAGGGCAGGGGCAAAAAGTAATGAATGCAATGTGGGGTGCCGGGCAAATGATGTTTAATAAAATATTGGTATTGGTGGATGGTGAAATAAAGATTCAGAATTATGAAGAGTTGGCTAAATATATTTTTAAGAACATGAATCCTGCAACTGATATTTATTTTTCACAAGGGCCGATGGATGTGCTTGATCATAGTTGCAGTAAATTAGGATTTGGAGGAAAGATGTGTATTGATGGAACTAGCAAGCATAATGAGGAAGTGGATGGTGGTTATGAATTAATAATCAATAATGAACAATTAAAAATTGATCCTTTATTGGAGAAGAAGTTTGACGAAATAGAGGCGGTCAATTCATCATTACTTACAAAACAGATTCCTTGTTTAATAATTTCAGTAAAAAAGAACAGGAAAGGGCACATAAAAGAGCTGCATGAACAGATTTGCAGGTTAAATGAAATAAGAGCAGTGAAAATGATCCTTTATGTAGAACATACTGTGGATGCCAATGATCTGCCAACGGCTTTATGGCGTTTCTGCAATAATCTTGATCCGAAAAGAGATGCTCATATAAGTAAGCAACCAACATCAAACCCAAAACCTCAAACCTCAAACTATACGGCTTGCATTGGCTTCGACGGCACCCGCAAAACGAAGGAGTTTGACGACTTTAATCGTGACTGGCCAAACATTATTGTGGCAGATGATGCTACCATAATGGCAGTGGATTCAAAATGGAATGATCTTGGTATCGGTAATTTTATCTCTTCACCGTCTTTAAAATTTAAGGACCAGATGTATGGGGAAGAAGCAATAGTGTCTGAATCAACTCAATCAATAAAAGTTTAAATAGCTCATGAAAACATTTACAAAATACCTGCTTCCGCTTTTTGCTTTAAGTATAATTACGGCAAATGCAGATGCACAGGTTAACAAAAAGCCGTTAGAGAAATCATTGCTTTGGGAAGTTAGTGGTAATGGCTTGACCAAACCTTCCTATATATACGGCACTATTCATATGATATGTAAAGATGATGCCTCGCTTGGCGATAGTTTGGTTGCTGCAATTCAAAGATCCGACCGGGTATATTTTGAAGTGGATATGGACAACCTTATGGAGATGTTATCTGCGCTCAAAGATTTTAAAATGCGCAATGACACTACGCTTGCTGATCTGCTTAGTAAAGAAGATTATAAAAAAGTAAAAGAGTTTATGGAAAGCAAAGGAGGTCTACTGCCTTTTTCACAATTGGAAACTTATAAACCAATGCTTGCTTCATCTTTATTGATGGAATCAGGTATAGGCTGTGATGAACCGGTGGCAATGGAACAACTGATATTGGAAGAAGCAAAGAGAAATAAAAAGAGGATAGATGGTCTTGAAACCATGAGTTACCAGGCATCCATATTTGACAGCATACCTTATAAGCTCCAGGCAGCGCAATTATTGAAATATGTTAACGATGGCGGATCAAAATCAGAAGCTGATAAGCAATTTGAAGAAATGATAGAAGCTTACAAAGCACAGGATATTGAAAAACTTGGTGAATTTGTACAAACAGAGGATGGTGGTCTTGGTAATTATGAAGACATCTTAATTTATAACCGTAACCGTAATTGGGTGGAAAAATTAAAGAAGTTGATGCCTGAGAAAAGTTTAACGATCGCCGTAGGAGCAGGACATCTTGCCGGAGAAAAAGGAGTAATAAAATTGTTACGTAAAGAAGGGTTTAGGGTCAGACCAGTTAAGTATAAAATGAAAATGGAAAGAGTGATATAAGTTGAGTTGGCTGAGTTCCTCGAGAATTTATAGTGAATGGTATATTGAACCAGGATTGTTTAACATTATGGCTAAACAATTCCTGCTAAAT
>JBIOVR010000016.1:0-2371 GCA_044867875.1 Chitinophagaceae bacterium | reverse complement strand
GGTTAAAAACACAGGTTATGATTTCTCCATATCCTCTCCTATCATACAAAACCGGCAAAAGAATATTTTCTGGTCACTGTCGTTCAATGTTGGTCATTATGAAAATGTGATCACTAAACTTTCACCGGCAATTGAGGCTTTGAATAAAGCCAACAATAGCACTTTTGATCCAAAATTACAGATCACTCCATTACCACGTTATGAAGTAGGACAATCCATGTCCCGTATCTGGGCAGTGCCATCATTGGGAATTGATCCCGCCACGGGCAAAGAAGTGTTTGTAAAACTGGATGGTAGTAAAACATTCACCTGGGATCCGAATGATAAAAGACCAGTTGGCGATGCAACCAGCAAACTGAAAGGAATGATAAATTCTAATTTCAATTACAAGGGGTTTACGTTCAATATATATTTAAGTTACAACTACGGCGGCCAGAAGTATAATCAAACGCTGGTGGATAAAATTGAAAATGTAGACCTGCTCCATTCAAATGCTGATGAAAGAGTGTTAACAGAAAGATGGAAACAACCTGGTGATATCGTTTCTTATAAATCACTTGTAAAGGACGGCACTACTGGCTTGCAGCAGACGAATTCCACTTCACGCTTTGTGCAGGACAATAATTATCTCGAAGCATCAAGCATTACAGTTGGCTATAGTTTTCCGTCAAACCTGGCCTGGGTAAAGAAAATGCATTTATCAACGCCGAGACTATTTATCACACAGACCGATGTACTTCGTTTAGCAACAATAAAAACAGAAAGAGGAACAGGATACCCGTTCTCAAGGAGATTCAATTTCGGTTTATCAACTACTTTTTAAAAAAAATATTTATGAATAATAATAAACTGTTGGCAATATCCGGGTACTGCTTTCCGAAAATTACACTGATCGCTTTGACAGCAGTGATCATGTTGTTTGCCCCGGGATGTAAGAAATTCCTGGATGTACCGCCGAAAACCGAAGTTCCGCAATTAACTCTTTTTAAAGATGAGCAGGGTTTTAAAGAAGCTTTGATCGGTGTTTATCTTGGAATGGATAAACCAACCAATGGAGCTAGCTATGGGTTATATACTACCAATCTATCCATGGGTATGCTATCGACAATGGCATATAACTATGATAATGCTTATACGGTAGCAAATGTCGGAATCGGAGGTGCATTCTATAACAATGTGGCTTCTTATACATATTTAGACGGAGAACTGAGAAAGGAAATTGATGGTATCTGGGGTGGCATGTATAATAATATTGCCAACCTGAATAATATTTTGATCCAGATCGAGAGTAAGAAAGACGTATTCCATCGTGATAATTTTAACAGGGTAAAAGGTGAAGCGATCGCATTAAGAGCATTGTTCCATTTTGACCTGATGAGAATGTTTGGCCAGCCACCATCAACAGGACCGGCAATAAAAGCAATCCCTTATGTGACACAATTCACCATTAGATCAACTCCCTTTGTTACTCTCCAGGCAGGACTTGATTCATGTATAGCGGACCTTCTTGCTGCAAAAGAAATTCTCGCTGCTACAGATACTTTGGCAGTTTTAAAAGCGGTAGATGATCCCTTTACTTCATATACGCAAAATCATTTGAACTACTGGGCTGTGCAGGCTTTGCTGGCCCGTGTTTACTTATACAAAGGAGATCTTGAAAATGCAGACATATACTCAAAGGCTGTCATTGGCAGCAATAAATTTCCGTTGATCAGTTCCAATGTTGCCGCAGCATCCAATGCCATCCGCGACAGAATTTTTTCACAGGAGCTTTTGTTTTCCGTCTATTCAACCAATACAAGCAATTATAACAGTAATCTTTTTGACAAATCAAGTACAGCTGGTACACCGCTGCGTTTGCAGCCAGCCGGTAAGGACTTAATGTATAAAACAGGTAGCGGTAATGCCAATGATTACCGTTTTATATCATGGTTTGACAATAACCAGGCAGCAGTAAATGTTCCTTCAAAATTTTTCCAGGACAAAAACCTGCCATATGAACTGCAGGGTAATGTACCGGTGATCCGTGCTTCAGAAATGTATTATATCGCCGCAGAGTGTGCAAATAAAAAAAATGATATCACTGCAGCTGCTGCTTTGCTCAACAATGTAAGACAGGCCCGTGGTCTGAATGCATTGAATGCAACTGGTATCGCAACTACAGATAGTTTGTCAACGGAAATAATGAGGGAGTATCAAAAAGAATTCATACAGGAAGGACAAACATTTTTTTATTATAAAAGACTGAATAAAGATCTGAAACTGGTAACGGGAACTCCTGCTGCAATACCTGCGGATGCATATGTGCTCCCTATACCTGAAAAAGAAAAAGAATACAATCGATAAATAAACTCAGTTTAAAATTATAAAA
>JBIOVR010000015.1:0-14397 GCA_044867875.1 Chitinophagaceae bacterium | reverse complement strand
ACATTCCAAGAGCAATTATTAAACTTAGCCCAAAAGCTATTGAACGATAAATTACTTCATCGATCCTTGGACCAAGTACAGTATAAAGCATAGAGCCAAATAACCATACTGCACCCGCTGCGCCAGTAATTGTGTATAAACTTTTAGGAGTTATTATCTCGGAGGTAGGAGGAGTGGTGGACATAAAAAGAAATTTTAGGTTAATAATCAATTAGATTCCTAATTGCTACATTAGAATCACTCTTTTAATGGGTAAAGTCTTGTTTCCTGAGAATATCTAAATTAATGCAGGTATGTATATTTTC
This sequence comes from Chitinophagaceae bacterium, assembly GCA_044867875.1. GTDB lineage: Bacteria > Bacteroidota > Bacteroidia > Chitinophagales > Chitinophagaceae > VBAS01. The sequence goes on along the minus strand of JBIOVR010000015.1, from coordinate 14,092 downwards.
AATTACCCCTTTTTGGGTATAAGAAGACAATGTTCAATTAGTCACCATTCCATATTTTATTAATTTCGGTCTTAGGTAAGCTCCACATCAATAAAGGTTAAATGAAATTCTTCTCTGCAAAAATTCATATCATAGGCATTAATCCTTATGTCTTACTTCCACAGATTGTCTTAAAATATATTTTTCGAAAATCGGGAAAGAATAAAGGTGCTATACCTGTTGAACTAAAAATCGCGGACAAGAATTTTATTCAAAACCTGGTAAAGTATAGCGGCAAATGGAGATTGTATCTGAATGGTCCAATGCGAAAGGCTGCCGGTAAAAATGTTGGCGATGATATTGACATACAAATTGATTTTGATCCCAAGCCAAGGACAACTCCAATGCATTCTAAACTTAAAAAAGCATTTAAAGAAAACCCAAATGCAAAAAAGGCATTTGAAAAACTTAGTCCTTCCAGGCAAAAGGAGATATTGCGTTATATAAATTTTTTAAAATCGGAAGAAAGTGTTGACGGGAATATCAAAAGAGCAATCTCATATTTAGCCGGCAAGCAAAGCTTTGTTGGAAGAAATTTATAAAGTTTAATTTTGAATCATGCGAAAGGTCATTCTTCAACTTGCCGTTAGCCTCGACGGATACATCGAAGGACCAAACGGAGAATTTGATTGGTGCTTTACTGACCAGGATTATGGCATGTCAGCATTTTTCAAACGTATTGATTCAACTTTTATGGGCCGCAAAACTTATGAGCTGGCACGGGCTATGCAAGATGAAGCACCGCCGGGTTTCCCAAAATTCAAAGAATATGTTTTTTCTAATACTCTTACTGAAGTAAAAGAAGAAGTGATATTGATAAATGGTGATATTAAAAAGAAAGTAGAAAAAATTAAAAAAGAAAAGGGAAAAGATATCTGGTTATTTGGAGGTGCAGAACTTATTTCTTTATTAATGAATCTTCATCTTGTTGATGAAATTATTTTAGCGGTGCACCCTGTTATTCTTGGGAGTGGAAAAGCTTTATTCAGTGAAATTAAAGAACGAACATGGTTGATGCTTACTGATCATAAGATCTATCCTAACGGTCTTGCCTTTCTTATATATACAGTAAAAAACTAGTTCTCAATTATGTTTTAATTTATCTTCACTTCATGCGTCGTTTCACAATTATCTTTATTTTGTTCGCTTGTTCTTTAACAAGTAGTGCACAGTCACGGACAGATAAATTATTATTGGATCTTTTTAGTACGAACAAAGATAGCTTGTTCAAATCCGTGATCTGGAACCAAGACACTTTTCGTTATCAGATCATTTATACACAGATCAACAGGGATAAGAACAATAACCCTTCGTTTACCAATTATTATTTTAATTATGACTCGCTTCAATATTTTAATCCTGCTTCCACAGTAAAAATGCCATTGGCATTCCTGGCTTTAGAAAAGTTGAATACGCTTAAAGATAAAGGCATAGACAAGTTTACCCCGATGCAGTATGATAGCGGATATTCACGACAAACAATTTTGCACAAGGACAGTACTGCCGAAAATGGATTGCCATCAATTGCACAATTTATCCGGAAAGCTTTTTTGGTAAGTGATAATGATGCCTATACCCGCATGTACGAGTTTGTAGGACAGCAAACAACTAACCGTCGACTTCATGAAATGGGTTATCCCGATATGCGGATCACACGCCGTTTTATGCGAATGAATGCTGATGAGAACAGGCATACCAATCCAATTCGGTTCATCAAACCAAATGGTTCGCTTATTTATTTTCAGCTACCAGCATATAACACGGATTCATTTGATTTCAGCCATATCAATAAAATGGGAAGAGCTTATATGAATGCACAGGATAGTTTGATCAATGAACCTATTGATTTTACGACGGCTAACAATGTGACAGTTTATCATCTTCAACAATTACTTCAATCGGTTTTATTTCCTAATTCTGTTCCTGCGAATCGGCGTTTTCATTTGGAAAATGCTGATTACGATTTTTTGTACCGTTATCTTTCGCAGTATCCTTCAGAAACTGATTACCCAAAGTATGATACAGGTCTCTATTACGATAGCTATGTAAAATTCTTTTTCAAGCAAGGCGGTCATAGCATTCCAGACTATATCCGAGTTTTTAATAAGGTTGGCTGGGCATACGGTTGTCTTACTGATGTTTCCTATATCGCCGACTTTAAAAACAAAGTGGAATATATGCTTGCTGCTACTATTTATGTTAATAGCGATGGTGTAATGAATGATAATAAATATGACTATGACAATATCGGCTATCCTTTTCTGTATAAATTAGGACAATGCATTTACAACTATGAATTAAAACGGGAGCGAAAATATAAGCCTGATCTTTCAAAATTTATTATTCATTACGAGAAAAGAAAAGATGATGGGCGCCCTGCTATAAAGGAAATTGATAACTGATGAAACAAAGACTTGCTCATATTGCCATTGTTGTTAAAGATTATGACGAAGCAGTAAGGTTTTATACGGAAAAGTTACATTTTGATTTAATAGAAGATACTCAGCTTTCTGAAACCAAGCGTTGGGTATTAGTAAGACCAAAAGGCGGGGAAAGTTGTTGTTTATTGCTTGCAAAAGGGGCTAATGAAGAACAGTTAAGCCGTGTTGGCAATCAAACTGGCGGAAGAGTATTTTTATTTCTTCACACAGATAACTTTGAAAAAGATTATCAAAATCTTTTAGATCATCAAATCGAAATTGTAAGACAACCGCAACGTGAGGAATATGGAACAGTCGCTGTTTTCAAAGATCTTTACGGAAATCTTTGGGATATGATCGAACCAGCAGAGCCAAATAATGAGCTATGACCTTTTATCGTGACGAAGTAACAAGGCTAGGTAAAGTTTTATACCCTCATAATGATCTCACAAAACAGATCATACAATCAAAGCATTATATTGATAAACATTTTTCAGAAGAAATCAATCTTGATAAGATCGCTGGCAAAGCATGGGTCTCTAAATTTCATTTTATCCGTGTCTTTAAAAGATATTATGGTCGTACTCCTAATCAATATCTCCAGGAAGTGAGAATAGAAATGGCTAAAAAGATATTACTAAAAAGAAAAAGTATAGATGAAGTTTGTGATGCAATTGGATTTAAAAGCAAAACATCATTCATAAGCTTATTCAAAAAAATGACAGGCGTTACTCCATTAGCTTATCAAAACAAAAAGAGCAATTTTGAATAGCGATTATTCAGTTTCATTTATCATTTTTGCTGAGATATTTATCTTTTAAAATATTTTATATGAAAGTTAAGTGGACCAGCATTTTAGTTGACGATCAAAAAAAGGCATTGAAATTTTATACAGAGATACTTGGGTTTGTAAAAAAGACAGATGTACCAATGGGCGAATACAGTTGGCTGACAGTGGTTTCAAAAGAAGAGTCTGATGGGGTGGAAGTGGTACTCGAACCTATGGGGTTTGCTCCTGCAAAAGTTTATCAGAAAGCTTTAAAGGATGCCGGTATACCGTTAACTATGTTTTATGTCGATAATGTTCAAAGCGAATTTGAACGATTGGAAAAACTTGGAGTAAAATTCAGTATGAAGCCAACTCAAATGGGTCCGTCAACAATTGCGGTATTTGATGATACTTGTGGTAACAATATTCAGCTAGTTCAGGTGTAAGGTTTCTTTGTTGTATTTGCTGCGGTAATCAAGTGGCGACATACCGGTTACTTTTTTAAATACATCACGAAAAGCTTTTGTATCGGCATAGCCAACTTCATACATTACTTCAGAAACAGTTTTTCTACCTGTTTCAAATTGTTTTTTGGCTGATTCAATTTTTACCCGTTGAATGTATTCGATGATCGTATTATTGGTTGCTTTTTTAAATCTTCTTTCAAAAGTGCGTCGACCAATTGCAAATTTTGAACAAAGCTCATCTACCGTGATCTTTTCCATAAAATTATTTTCAATAAACTCCTGTGCTTTTTTTATTTCATCATCATCATGGATCTTTTGCCCTATAAACATGGTGAAAGGTGATTGGCTCTTCCTGTCGATATCTAACACAAAAAACTTGGAAGCAAGAATAGCCAGTTCACGGTTGGTGTACTTTTCTACAAGATGCAATAATAAATTCCAATAAGAATTTGCACCGCCACTTGTATAAAGTCCATTTTGGTCAGTTACAATTTTATTATCGACAAGATCAACCTCGGCGAACATGCTTCTGAATTCATTTGCAAATAACCAATGTGTTGAACAATTTTTTCCATTCAGTAACCCTGTTGATGCAAGGATAAAAGCGCCAAGACAAAGGCTTGCCACTTCAGCGCCATTCTTATATTGAATTACGATCCACGGCAAAAAATCCTTATTCAGTTTAATTGCATGCTCAAGATTGCCACTGACCGCAGGAATAATAATCAAATCAGGCTTCTTTGCAGTTTTAAGTGTCGCATCCGTATGAATTGAAAATATTCCATCAGCTAGTTTTACTTCTTTAGTGAGACCAACTAATTCAACATTGAATAGCGCAGGTTTTCCCTGGCTTTTTATAAATTCATTTACGGCGGTAAACATATAACGGGGATCGGCGACTGCTTCTATCACTGCTGTTTCAGGAACAAGTATGGCGATATTTTTCATGGTAGGTTTTCGTTTTGATAAAGGTAAAACGATTCGTTGTCGCAAACAACCCCTTGGATTGACGTATTTGCACAGCACTCATAACCAAATCTGACAATAGCTTTGTTTCAGTAAACAAAAAGAAAATGGAATCAATTTTTTTAGAGAAGGATATAATAGTTTTTTATGTAACAGCAACCTCATTTTCTGAAGGGATACAAGGAGCCTATCAAAAACTTCATTCACTAATAGGATCGCCGACGGGCAGAAAGTTCTTTGGTATTTCATATCCCGAAACGCCTTCAAAAATAATTTATAAAGCAGCGGTAGAAGAAAGCTATCCCGGTGAAGGAGAGAAGTTGGGTTGTGAAACTTTCGTAATCAAGAAAGGACAATACATTAGCATTTACATAAAAGATTTTATGAAAGATATTTCGAAAATAGGTCAGTCTTTCCAGGAGCTTCTTGCTGATGAAAGAATTGACCCCAAAGGATGTTGCGTCGAGGAATATATTAATGATAAAGATGTAAGATGCATGGTAAGACTAAAAGGCAATTCTTAAAAAATTAATTAAAAGATAATGACACATATAAACGCTTATTTAAACTTTAATGGCCAGTGCCGCGAAGCAATGACCTTTTATCAACAATGCCTGGGTGGTGAATTGGTAATGCAAAAGATCTCAGAATCACCAATGGCGGCAAGAGTCCCTTCGGAAATGGGAGCAAAGATCCTGCACAGTAGCCTGACAAAAGAAAACCTTGTATTGATGGCATCCGATATGATGGGGGATAATATTGTAAATGGGAATTCTATTAATCTTTGCATAAACTGCAGTAGTACGGAAGAGGTCAATTCATTTTTCAATAACCTTTCGTCAGGTGGCAAGATTATTGAGCCTTTGCATCAATCTTTCTGGGGTGCAACATTTGGAGTTCTTATTGATAAATTTGGGGTAAACTGGATGTTTAACTATTCTAAAAATTAATACTATGTCATTCCAGGCTTATCTTGATAATATCAAAACGAAGACCGGCAAGTCGCCGGATGATTTTAAAAAACTGGCAGAGCGAAAAGGGTTTTTAAAAAATGGTAAATTGAGTGAAGGAGTAAAGGCGGGAGAAATTGTTGCATGGTTGAAAAAAGATTTTGCTCTTGGACATGGACATTCCATGGCGATCTTTGCATTATTTAAAGGGATAAAAAAAGAAGGAGATTAAATTAATAAACTTTAAAAATTAATAAAATGGAAACAACTACCAACACTCCAACGAAAATTACAGTAGAAGCAACTGTGAATGCACCCGTAGAAAAAGTTTGGGAAACATGGAGCAAACCACGACATATTAAAAATTGGTGTGCAGCTTCAGAGGATTGGCATGCACCAAAAGCAGAAAATGATCTTAGAACAGGCGGCACATTCAATACACGAATGGAGGCTAAAGACGGCAGTTTTGGTTTTGATTTCGGAGGAGTTTATGACAATGTAAAAAAGAATGAGCTAATCGAATATACAATGGGCGATGGCAGAAAGGTCAAAGTAATTTTTTCTCCATCTGGTGATCAAACTAAAATTGTTGAAACCTTTGATGCCGAAGCTACGAACTCAGTCGAGATGCAAAGAGGTGGGTGGCAGGCGATCCTTGATAATTTTAAAAAGTATACGGAATCAATTTAAAAAGAAACCTGCATTTAATACACATACAAACCAAAACCAACAATAATGTCAACTAAAACAACAAACATCCTTTACTGGGTATTCACGATCATATTTGCGGGGTTAATGATCTTTTCGTCTGTTGGCGGCATTGGTCCAACTCAACAAGTCATTGATATGTTTCATACCGGTCTTGGGTATCCTATTTATTTCATACAACTTATAAGTTGGGCAAAAATTGTCGGTGCTGTCACAATTTTAATTCCGGGTTTAAATAAAACGATCAAAGAGTGGGCTTATGCTGGTTTGTTCTTTGATCTGCTCGCTGCTACTTATTCAGGTATTGCAGCTGCTAACGGTAAAGTTGATCCCGCTATGATCGGTATGCTGATGTGGATAGTGCCTGGTATCCTTTCTTATATTTTTTGGAAGAAAAAATTAAAAGCAGAGGGTAAATAATTTTTTATGGCAAAAATGAAAACGTCAGCATCAGTTGATGATTATATCTCTAATGCAGACCCACACACTAAAAAAGCTTTGAAAGATATTCGTAAGACAATTAAAGCGGCAGCACCAAAAGCAGAAGAAGTTATTAGCTACCAGATACCCGGTTATAAGTATCATGGCATGCTTGTTTTTTTTGCTGCCTGGAAAAGCCACATTAGCCTTTATCCTGCGCCTTGGGGAGCTGAATCATTGAAAGAGGAAATGTCTGCATATGAAGGATCAAAAGGAACAATAAAATTCTCTTTAGATAAGCCAATGCCTTTAACACTAATCAAAAAAATGGTAAAGTACAGGTTGAAACAAAATGAAATGAAGGCTGCTTTGAAAAAATCAACAAAAAAATAGACCATCAAGAATGTAAAAAATGGGCAAATGTGAATCTATGGTGGAGATATTTAAAACAAATGTTCATAATATATTGCAGGCGGAAAAAATAATAGCGTTGCTAAACGATCATTTTCCCGCTTGTATGATAAACTTCGATCTTCACGATTGCGATAAGATACTTCGGGTAAAAGGTGAGTCAATTCCTATTGATGATATAGTAAGCCTTGTTTCTGCAAATGGATTTGAATGCAGCTTGTTGAATTAACAGCTGGCTGTCTTTAATTTTTCCCATTTTTAAAAAAGTCAAAGAAAAATTTTGTGTAACCAAAAGGTTTCATATAAATTTGTGTAACCAATCGGTTACTAAAACAAATTTAATGAGACGAGATGTATTCCAGGCTATCGCTGATCCTACAAGAAGGGAGATCATTAACATGATCGCTCATGAAACATTAAACCTGAATTCTGTCGCAGAAAAATTTCATATCAGCCGGCCGGCTATTTCCAAGCACATAAAGATCCTGACCGAATGCGGGTTGATCGTTATTAACCAAAAGGGACGAGAGCGGCATTGCGAAGCAAATCTTAAAAAACTAAATGAAGTGTCAGAATGGGTGGAGCAATACAAGGTATTCTGGAACCAAAAATTAGATGCATTAGAAAATTATCTTGATGAGTTGCAAACCTTGTCTGCCGACAGGCATGGAAAAAAATATAAAACAATTAAAACCAGGAAACATGCTAAAAGAAAAAAATAGCGATCTCTCAAATAGAGAGATGGGAATTAAAAGAGTTGTCAAAGCTCCAATTGAACTTGTTTGGAAAGTATGGACAAGTCCCGAACATATTAAACATTGGTGGGGCCCGGCAGGCTTTACCAATACGATCTCGGAAATGAATGTTAGACCGGGCGGCGTATGGGAGTTTGTAATGCATGGACCAGATGGTACAAATTATAAGAACAAACATATTTACAAAGAAGTGGTGAAGCCGGTGAAATTAGTTTTAGAGCATGTAACAGGGCCAAAGTTCCTGATGACCGTGACATTTGAAGAACAAGGCGATCAAACTCTTGTAAACATACATTCTCTGTTCGAATCTGCAGAACAGTTACAGGAAGTAATAAAAGTGTTCAAAGCAGACGTAGGAATGAAACAGAACGCCGAAAGGATGGAAAACTATTTAAATGAACTAGCTAAAAAATAATTTATGAGTGATCCGATAATTGTAGAAAGAACCTATAATGCTCCAATAGAAAAAGTATGGAATGCAATTACCGATAGGGATGAAATGAAGAAATGGTATTTTGACCTGGCTGAATTTAAACCAGAACCAGGATTTGAGTTTCAATTTTATGGGGAAGGAAAACAGGGAGAAAAATTCTTGCACCTGTGCAAGGTGATAGAAGTAATTCCAAACAAAAAGCTTACTTATAGTTGGCGGTATGATGGGTATGAGGGGAATTCATTTGTGACTTTTGAATTATTTCCGGAAGGAAACAAAACAAAAGTAAAACTTACCCATAAAGGACTCGAATCATTTCCTGTTACAGCCCATAAAGATTTTGCAAAGGAGAATTTTATGGAAGGCTGGACTTATATTATTGGTACAGGGTTGAAAAAGTTTGTTGAGAACGCAAATAGCTGAGAAATTGAATGGTCTTTTTATGTTCATGTCTTGGAAAACGATTCAAACTTCGATAGGTGGAATTAAGTTTCAAAAAACTTTTTTACAAATGAACCGTGTAATAATTTTAATGATGCTTTCAGCTTTGCTCAATTCGGGCTGCAGCAATTCAAACAACAAAGAAATGACGGCTCCCTCAACAAGTAATAATAAAAAAAAGCAGGAAAGCATGAGTGGCTACGCTAACGTGAATGGACTTAAGATGTATTATGAAATACACGGAACAGGAGCCCCATTGGTTTTAATTCATGGAGGAGGCTCTACTATTCAAACTACATTTGGCCGGGTACTGGATTCTTTTGCAAAAAAACATAAAGTTATTGCGGTTGAAATGCAAGCTCACGGACATACTGCTGATATAGACAGGCCTTTGAGCTTTGAGCAGGATGCTGATGATGTCGCAGAGCTGCTAAAACAACTTGATATTGACAAAGCAGATATTTTCGGATTCAGTAATGGTGCCAGCACAACTCTTGAAATTGCTATTCGACATCCTGAGTTGGTCAATAGGATCATTGTAGCATCAACAATGTTTAATAAAAGCGGAGCTCAACCCTGGTTTTGGGAAATGATGGCGCATGCAACATTTGAACAAATGCCGCAGCCCCTCAAGGATTCCTACAGTGAAATAAACTCTGATAAAGATGCCCTTTATGCAATGTATAAGAGAGATGTTACAAGGATGCAGTCTTTTAAAGACATAAAGGAAGATGATATAAAAGCTATCAATGCTCCTGCATTTATAATAATTGGTACTGAAGATGTCGTTCTTCCAGAACATGCAGTTGAGATGTATCGTTTGTTACCTTATGGGCAACTTGCGATCCTTCCCGGAGCTCACGGGGAATACATAGGAGAAATAACAACTCCGCAGGATAGAAATCTAATTACAGCTACTATTTCAATGATCGAAAAATTTCTTAGCGGAACGGTACCGAAAAAAAATTAGCGTATTCATTAAGCCTGTCCAGATCTCTTTAAGACATTATGCTTTGCAGTGCTTCTGTTATCTTTGAGCGTCCATCATGAATATGCTGTTCAAAAAAATTATTAATTATTCGTTATTAACTATTATTTCCACGGTTCTTAATGCCCAGCTCAAATGGACAAATGTAGATTCATTGTATCAGCCTTTGCCTTCTTCAGTTCATGTTTATTTTACTAATGAGCCAATAGATACGGCGCTTTTCCGGGCTTATTATTTAATTGCTGATCTAAAAGACAAGAAAATAGATTTTACAGCGGATACAACGCTTGGAAGAAGATTTACTCCAACACAATTTTATCAAAAGAATGATCAACCACTGGTTGTTGTCAATTGCACATTTTTTTCATTTGCAACAAATCAAAATCTGAACGTGGTGATCAAAGACGAAAAGATGGTTGGATATAACATACATACTATAGCGGGGCGTGGAAAAGATACATTGACTTACCGGCATCCTACCGGTAGTGCACTCGGTGTTTCAAAGAACAGGAAAGCTGACATTGCCTGGTTATTTGCAGATACAGCAATGAAATATCCTGTAGCTTTTGAAACAAACCCTGAACTCCTAAAAGATAGTAATTCATGGGTATCCAAATTTTCGTTTGCTCCTGAACTTCATCATCTGCCTAAGTTGGAAAAACGAAGGGGTATAAAAGACAGATGGAAAATGAAAACGGCAGTAGGAGGAGGCCCAATACTTCTTCAAAATGGTGAAATAAGAATCACCAATAATGAAGAACTAAAATTTGCAGGCAAAGCCATTAACGATAAACATCCACGTACCGCAATGGGTTATACAAAAGATGGCAAGCTTATAATTTTAATGATCGAAGGAAGAAATGCGGTTGCTCATGGTGCAACACTTGTACAAGAAGCTCAAATATTAAAAGATCTTGGTTGCTGGGAAGCATTGAATCTTGATGGTGGTGGTAGCAGTTGTATGCTGGTAAATGGAAAAGAAACTATTAAAACATCGGATAAAGAAGGTCAGAGGCCTATTCCTGCAGTCTTCATGATCAGAAAAAAATAAAAGCGGAAAATGATCTTCATCTTCCACTTAATTATATAAGTAGGTGTTATTTATTCTTTCTCCCAAACCAATGCACTTGCACCAAGTATTGCGGCATGTGCTTCTTTGAGATGACTAATAAGTATCCTCACTTTATTTTGAAAGACCTGGATGAGATTATCCTCCATGCTATCACGGGTAGGTTTTAATATAAAATCACCGGATTTTGTAAGTCCCCCAAACAAAATAATTGCTTCAGGGCTTGTGGTCATTACTGCATTGGCAAGCGCAATTCCTAAGATCTTGCCTGTGTAATTGAAAATTTCTTTTGCAAGTTCATCACCTTCGATCGCCGCATCATATACTGCTCTTGAATCCAGCATGTCAGGAGGAACTTTTTTTAATAAGCTTGGCTTTTTACTTTTTTCCAAAAACTCAATTGCGGTTAACCTTACGCCAGTAGCAGATGCATAACTTTCCAAAGAACCTTTTTTACCGGTACCTGCGTGAATACGTCCATCGGGAATTACAATTGTATGCCCCAATTCACCGGCAAAACCATCATGTCCATAGATCAGGTGGCCATTTGCAACAATACCACTTCCCACACCAGTGCCAAGTGTGATCATGATAAAATCTTTCATTCCTTTTGCTGCGCCATACATCATTTCCCCGATAGCAGCAGCATTGGCATCGTTGGTAAGAGTAACAGGCAATTGAAATTTATCTGATAAAAGTTTTGCCAATGGAATTACACCTTCCCATGGTAGATTAGGCGCATATTCAATAGTGCCTGTATAATAATTACCATTTGGAGCGCCAACACCAATACCTTTTATTCTTCCAACACCACCAGCTTTGTCGATCACTTCAGAAACTACCTGGTGCAACTCATCAATAAAAGTATTAACTGTTTTATGTTTTTTTGTCGACATTTCAGCTGAGAACAAAACATTACCATCACGATCAACAATTCCGTATTTTGTTCCGGTGCCACCGATATCAATACCTATTGCAAGTGGTGTTACGTTTGGTGGAATATGTGCTTTTTTCTTAGCCATTGAAAATATTTTTGTATCGACTCAGATTACCTGTGATCTTATTCTTCTCAAATTAATTTTTAGTAACATCCAAAGCTCCTTCAGGAAATGTTTCCGAAGAGGTAAGGTCCTCATCTGCGGTACTTTCATAATCAATGCCTTGTTTTCTTAAAATACCTTTTACTGCAAATCCAAAAACTGCGAGGTAAGCAAAACAAAGAACAGCTACCCAATATGATTGATGAATGCCATAACCTATACGATCAGGGTTTATAGTTTGTACATAGTCTGCGATTTTTCCTTGCAATGGTGGAATGATGCCACCTCCAAGTATCATCATAATTAAAAAGGCAGAACCCTGTGTTGTGTATTTACCCAAACCTAAGATCGATAAATTGAAAATAGCAGGCCACATAATAGAACAGAATAGTCCACCACTTAAGAAAGCATAAATGGATACTTTGCCAGTTGTGAAAATTCCCAACAGCATTGCAGCAACACCAAGTATAGAAAATATCAAAAGTGTTCTTGCTGGTTTATTCTTACTGATATAAAATGCTCCCATTTGAATGAACACACATAGTATATAATAGTATAACGGAGTGACGTCATATTGCGAGATGGCACTAACGGCAATAATAACTCCAAATGCTACCAGTGGTACCACAAACATCATGATTTGTTGAGTGGACTTTTTTAAATTGAATACTGAGATGGCACCTGTCCACCGTCCGATCATCAAACTTCCCCAATACATAGAAATAAATGGGGCTACTTCCGATGATTGATATCCGCCAAAATCTGGTTGTTTTAACAACTCACTAAGATTACTTACGATGGTAACCTCAACACCAACGTAAACAAAAATGGCGAGCATACCCAATACAAGTTGAGGATAACGCATTGCACCCCATCCCTCAGGTTTTTTTCTTGCACTTAGATTTGAAAGTAACAAAGAGACCACTACAACTGCCAATGCTCCCAGCAACCATTTCATCCTGTAAGTTTCCAGGTCATGTTTTTGAAAATCACTAAGTGTAGCAGGATCTGTTTTATAACTATTAAAAACAGGAACAAACATTACGATCAGTAATCCTGTCATTATTAATAAGGAATATAAAGCCTTATTTGCATTTTCAGTTTTTTCAATTGAAATACCTGCAGGAACCTTCTTTGAAAAAAAGAAAAGCGCCGCAGCGGCTATAAACAATGCGCCAACACAAGTATATAAAATGATAACCTTACTAAGACCTAATGATGCAATTTTTTCATCAGTTACAGCAGCAGTAGTTCCAAATAATGCAAAAGCAACTACAATAGGGCCAATAGTAGTTCCAAAAGAGTTTACACCACCTCCCAGGTTTACCCGACCCATGCCAGTGGAAGGATCACCCAATGCAATTGAGAATGGCTGCGCTGCTGTTTGCTGCAATGAAAAACCAAGTGCTACTATAAAAAGGCCTGCCAGCATTCCAGCAAAAGTATTTGCATTCACTGCTATTATCATGGCAGCGGCTCCAATGGCAGAAAACAGCAATCCATACACAATACTTCTTTTATATCCCCACTTGGCAACAAGATCTTTTCCACCGAATGCACCATACATGAAAAGCACCAATGCTCCTATATAATAAGCCGTATAAAAAGCAAAGTCAACTAACTGGCTTTGAAACTGGTCAAGATTAAAGTAGTGCTTGCAAAAAGGGATGAAAACACTATTGCCGGAAGCAATAAATCCCCAGAAGAAAAATACAAGTACTAATGTACTTAATGCTCCATAGTTAGTCGGTATAAAACCTGTAGAAGATGTTGCTATAGGTTTGGAAGGTCCCATTGCTGTTGCCATAGTTGCAATCGTTTAGGTGAATAATTTGGTGATGAAAATAAACAATTTTTGTTAGCGAAAAATTTTTATACAATATTCATGTCTTTAGTAAAAACGGCTTACATTGAATTAATTTCTCCGAAACTGTTAGCTGCAAATGGAAATAATTCATGTATCTGCGGAATGTTACCCGGTGGCCAAGGCAGGTGGTCTTGGCGATGTGGTGGGAGCGTTGCCGAAATATCAGAACAAGCTTGGACATGTTGCAAAAGTTATCATGCCAATGTACCGTACAAAATTTTTATATAACAATGGGTGGGAACTGGTGCATGAAGGAAGTCAATACATCGGAACCAAGTGGTTTCATTACAGTGTTATAAAAGAAAAAACCAATAAGCTTGGTTTTGATCTTTACCTGGTTGATATAAAT
>JBIOVR010000014.1:0-3639 GCA_044867875.1 Chitinophagaceae bacterium | reverse complement strand
TTTTATATTTTGAGCGCAACCAATACTAACTGCATTTTTACAATCACAGATCCTGAGAATGCAAAGAAAAAAATGCTGAGCTGGGCAAACCAGTTCGGCATTTTTTGTTTTTTGGACAATCATCGTTATCAAACCAATTACCACTCCATTGAGTGTTTGCTGGCTGTAGGCAATAAAAACAGCTTTATTGCAAATGCAGGTAATGCGTTGAATGAAATTCAAGGTTTTCTAAATGAAAAACCTCGTTGGTTGTTTGGTCATTTGGGATATAATCTGAAAAATGAGATCGAGTCGGTCAGTTCTTCCTACAAAAGCAGGCATGGCTTTCCGGATATTTTTTTCTTTGAGCCAACCATCATTATCAGGCTTTCTGAAAAGGAAATGAAAATTGAAAGCGAAGGTGATGCCGGGAAAATTTTTAATGAGATCATGCAAAGTGATAAAACAAATGAATTACAAAATGATCAGATCAATATTCAACAACGGGTTTCAAAGAAAGAATACATTGATACCATTGAACAATTAAAAAAGCATATTCTTCGAGGTGATTGTTACGAGATAAATTATTGCATGGAGTTTTTTGCAGAAGATGTAGTTATTGATCCTTTATCAGTTTATAAAAAACTCAGTAAGACTTCACCAAACCCTTTTTCAGCATTATATAAATTGGAGGATAAATGGCTGATCTGTGCCAGCCCGGAAAGATTTTTAAAAAAGGATGGCAATAAAATTTTATCACAGCCGATCAAAGGAACATCTTCAAGATTTTTGAAAGATGATAACAAGGATAAAAAAAGTAAAGATGAACTTTATACAAGCGAAAAGGATCGATCAGAAAATGTGATGGTTGTTGATCTTGTTCGTAATGATCTTGCCCGGGTATGTAAAGAAGGAACGGTGAAGGTGGATGAATTGTTTGGTATCTATTCTTTTCCGCAGGTGCACCAGATGATATCAACTGTAAGTGGTGAATTGAAAGAGGGTATCTCTTTTACAGAAATAATCAAGGCAACTTTTCCAATGGGTTCAATGACTGGTGCGCCAAAAAGAAAAGTAATGGAGCTGATCGATAAATATGAAAGATCGGGAAGAGGGATCTTTTCCGGTGCTGTTGGATATATAACTCCTGAAATGGATTTTGATTTTAATGTTGTAATAAGGAGCATTATGTACAATGCTTCTGAAAAATATCTTTCTTTTATGGCTGGTTCAGGTATTACTTTTTACAGTGATGCTGAAAAGGAGTATGAAGAATGTTTATTGAAGGCAGAAGCGATGAGAGGAGTTATTCAGTAATTAATTATTTTACAGGTTTTTTAACTGGCTGGGTTTTCGTTGGGGTAGAAAGCGATTGCTTAAATGAATCCAGCATTATCTGTAAACTCTCATTAAGAATATCATATCGTTTTGCCATGAACAGATTCATCTTATCAGCCGGCAATCTTAATTCGTATTTCCCATTATGGATGATCAGCTTATCAAAGTCAGGATTGTAACGATTAAATTCTATAATTGAAAACGCGATATATTTTGTAATTACTAAAGAATTATACCTGCCGCTGATCCCCTGTACTTTTGAATTAGTTAATTCAGCCGCACTTAAATTTTTTTCAGCAGGGTTTACATTCGACGCTTGTTTTAAGATATCTGTTTCATCTTTGGTTAATGTTGTTATTCCACCATCTCCTTCCATTACATAATGTGTGGCAATAAATTTTTTTACATGATCTCTTGATTCCGCCGGTAAAAAATGTTGCAGGTCCCAAAAATTCTTACTCTTGCTTTTTCTTATTGCAGCATTTACATTTCCGGGGCCACCATTGTATGCAGCGATGACCAATAACCAATCTTTGTAAATATTATAAAGCTCACTCAAATACTTTGCTGCTGCATGAGTGCTTTTATAATAATCGGTTCTTTCATCAGTATAGGCATTTACTTTTAATCCCATTCTTCGTCCGGTTTCCGGCATGAATTGCCAGGGGCCAACGGCACCAGCCCATGATACGGCATAAGTTTTCAAATAAGATTCTATGACTGCGAGATATTTTAATTCTCTTGGTAAACCATGATAAGTAAGCACTGCATCGATCATATCAAAATAGGGACGTCCCCAACCTTTTAATTTCTCAAGGCTCTTCCTGTTTTTTGCCATATAATCATCCACAAAACTTATGGCACGGGGATTCAATTGAACCTGGTTCAATCCTTCTTCTTCAGGCTTGCCTGTAAAAAGATCTTTGAAACCTGCTTTTGGGTCGGAAGCAATCGCAACAGGAACGATCGTTGAATCAACTACCGGTTTATTGGTCCTCGATCTTGAGAGATCTATAATTGTATCCGATACCTGCGCAGTAACAGATATAGTGGCAAAAAAAATTAATATCGTAAATAAAAAATGCATTAAAAGTAGACGAATGAAATTATTTTTTAAACTCCATCAATTGTTGGGAGGCCTGCAACAAAGATAGCTCGTTAAATTGTTTTGCCATTAGTTGTACCCCGAAAGGCATCCCATTGGAATGCTTAAAAAGTGGTAATGATATACCGGGAATTCCCGTAAGGTTTGCAAATACGGTATAAATATCTGCGAGATACATAGCAATAGGATCATCTGTTTTTTCTCCGATCTTAAATGCAACTGATGGCGATGTTGGCATTAGTATAAGATCAAATTCGTTGAAAACCAGTTGTGTTTTTTCAACAAGCTTGCGTCGTACTTTTTGTGCCTTGGTAAAATACGCATCATAATAACCTGTGCTTAAAACAAAAGTGCCAAGCATAATTCTTCTCTTCACTTCTTTGCCAAAACCTTCGCTGCGATTGTGTTTATAAAACTCTGTTAAATCAGTTGAAGATTTTTTAGAACGATAACCATATCGAACACCATCATAGCGGGAAAGATTGGATGACGCTTCGGCGGTTGTAAGAATGTAATAAGCGGGAACTATATAGTTGAGGTATTCAAAACTTAATGCAGATACCTCATGTCCCTCACTTTTTATTTGTTCGATCAGTTTGTTTATCCCATCAGCAATTTCAGAATCAAGCGAAGGATGTTCTAATGTTTCTTTGAAATAAGCAAAACGGTATTTTTTATTTTCTTTTAATGCAGCTGAATATTTTTCAACTGGTTTTTGAGAAACAGTGCTGTCATACTCATCTGCACCTGAAATAATTTCTAAAACTTTACTTGCATCATCAACGTTATTTGCAAAAATTCCAATCTGATCAAAAGAAGAAGCATAGGCGATCAAACCATATCTTGAAATGCGACCATAAGTTGGTTTCAAACCAATGATACCGCAGAAATCTGCCGGTTGGCGAACAGAGCCACCTGTATCACTTCCCAAAGAAACCATGCAAAGACCTGCTTGAACTGCAACAGCAGAACCACCAGAGGAACCACCAGGAACCCGTGACTCATCGGCAGCATTCAACACATTTCCATATACCGAATTTTCATTTGCCGAGCCCATTGCAAATTCATCGCAATTGCAAACACCAATGATAATAGCTTCTTCTTGTAAAAGCTTTTCTATGGCAGTTGCCGAATAGAGGGAAGTAAAATTTTTTAAAATGCCCGATGCGGCGGTGAGTGAATGATCTTTATAACAAATAACATCTTTGATAGCGATT
>JBIOVR010000013.1:0-2333 GCA_044867875.1 Chitinophagaceae bacterium | reverse complement strand
GCAAAAGCTATATCAGTTGGAATGCAAATACCAGCAGCTTTAAGGTGTATCATGCAATGAACCGCCGCCGTATCATTGGCGCTGAAAACAGCATCTGGTCTCATTGCCTTCTTCATCTTTAAAATATATTTTGCAGCTTCGGTTCCTGCTTCTTCGGTAAGAGTGCTTATATATATTAGTTTTTCATCGAAGGGGATCTTCTGATCCTTTAGTGCATCTTTATATCCTCTTAATCTTTCCGAATAAACATCTCGTAGCATATTACCCCCGAGATGCATAATACGCTTACAACCCTGTTCCAGCAAGTGTTTCGTGGCATCATAAGCAGCCTGGAAGTTATTAATTAGTATGCTTGTGCTTTCGCTATGATTAAAAGTTCTGTCGAAAAAAACAACAGGAATTCTTTTAGTAAAAAATGGTTGTAAATGCGAAATATTTTCTGTGTCATAAGCGAGGGATATCAATAACCCATCCACTCTTTTATTATACATGGTATGCGCATTCGCCTTTTCCTTTTCTCTTTTTTCAAGAGATTGAGTGATAATGAGATTATAATTTTCACGGCTGGCGGCGTCTTCCATTCCTGCTAACACGGAGGACATGAAATTACTGTTAAGACGAGGCACTATAACACCAATAGTATGTGTTCGGTTACTACGAAGACTGCTTGCAAATGTGTTTGAACGATAACCTAATTCCTTTGCTGCATCTGCGATCTTCTTTCTTGTGTTCTTATTAATAGCAGGATGATTTTTCAAACCCCTGCTGACCGTGGTGGCTGAAATATTCAGATGTTTGGCAATATCATAGATCGTTATTTCTTTTTGTTCAGACATGTTGGAGGTTTCTTGTACAAATAAAAGTAGCTTTTTTTTAAAAAGAAATTGCAATCGGTTGCAATTTTTAAAAAAACTCCTATATTCGTCATGCGAAGATGCAGTTCTGCTTACTGCATTACACAAAAAAATTATTTACGACTGGCTGCTGATATGAAAAAAACTGGAATCAATTTTCAAGTTTTCTCCTTCGTTCCTGCTTTACATGCAGTAGTTGAAATTTTTTCTTTTGCATCCATTTTCCCCAATAGAAACAGGCACTCTTCTCTATTCGCTAGTTATAATAATTTATTAATTAAAAACGGAGTCTTTAGTATTCAATTGCCAAAATAAACATTATGAAAAAAACTGCCATTTTGAAAAACTCACTGCTGCTGAACAAGCGGTTTTTGATGGTAGCGACATTATCATTATTCTCAATGTTGCTCCTCTCCGCAAACACTTTTGCACAGAATATTACAGTTCGTGGAAAAGTTTTAAAGGAAGACGGACAACCTGTTGCCCGGGCTTCAGTTGCTGTTAAGGGAAGTGGTACAGGTGTCGCAAGTAACGATCTTGGAGAATTTCAGATCTCTGCTCCTGCGAATGCAACACTTGTAATTTCTGCCCTTGATTTTGCCACGCAGGAAATTAATGTGAACAACCAAACAGATATTACCGTACGGTTGATTTCCACAGAAAAAACTCTGGGAGAGGTAATTGTTACAGGATATGGTATTACCCAACGTAAAAAAGATATAACAGGATCAGTTGTATCAGTAAATGAAAAAACATTAGATGAAGTACCTGCAATAAATATTGCAATGGCTTTGCAAGGAAGAGCGGCTGGTGTTGATATTGCCAGGACAGGCGTGAGACCGGGGTCTGGCGCACAAATCAGGATCAGGGGTAACAGAAGTTTAACAGGTAGCAATGATCCTTTATTGGTAGTTGATGGCTTCCCCTATTTTGGAAGTTTTAATGATCTGAACGTTGATGACATTGCAAACGTTGACATTTTAAAAGATGCATCAGCTACTGCGATCTATGGCTCACAAGGTTCAAATGGAGTAATTATTATTACTACAAAAAAAGGAAGAGTAGGTAAGCCTGTCGTTGGATATAATGTTTCGCTGGGATGGAGTGAGATAATGGAAGAGTTCCCTATGTTTAGTGGAGAAGAATTTTATGCTTTTAAATCTGAAGCTAGATACGGTGCTCCGAATGGAACTGCTCCTGCAGTGTTTACTCCAGCTGAACTTGATGGAAAAGCTGCCGGCACAAATACTAATTGGCAAAGTACGCTTTACAGAAAAGGATTTGTTCAAAACCATGATTTGAATTTATCTGGTGGTACCGATCAGACACAATATGGTCTTGGTCTTAGTTATCTAAGCCAGGAAGGTATCATTCCTCTTGTTGACTTTTCTCGTTTTTCGCTAAGAGCAACGATCGATCAAAAGATCGGTAAGAGAGTCAGGATCGGGTTGAATACAATGAATACCCTGAGTTATACTA
>JBIOVR010000012.1:0-5650 GCA_044867875.1 Chitinophagaceae bacterium | reverse complement strand
ATTTATCATATAATCTGAATTACCATGATCGGCAGTAAGAAAGGTAGTATAACCGTTTTCTAATCCTGTTGTGATCACTTGTGACACACATTTATCAACCGTTTCTACGGCTTTGATCGCAGCTTCCCATATACCGGTATGACCAACCATGTCGGCATTTGCATAGTTCAGGCAAATAAAATCTGCGGTCTTATTTTTTATTTCAGGTAGCAATGCATCGGTAACTTCAAAAGCGCTCATCTCTGGTTTCAGGTCATAAGTGGCAACTTTTGGTGAAGAGATCATGATTCTTTTTTCACCATCGAAAGGTTTTTCTCTTCCGCCACTAAAGAAAAAACTTACATGCGGATACTTTTCAGTTTCTGCTATGCGGATTTGTTTCAATCCATGCTGCTCTAAAATTTCACCGAGAGTATTATTCAAGTTGTCTGTTTCGAAGATCACATTGACGTCTTTATAAGTTTTATCATATTCCGTCATTGTAGTATAATGCAGTGAAAGCTTTTTCATATCATGATCGGGCAGATCCATTTGAGTAAGCACCTGAGTTATTTCGCGACAGCGGTCCGTACGGAAATTAAAACAGATCGTCACATCACCATCTTTTATTTTCGCAAGCGGTTGCTGATCTTCTGCAACTATTACAGTTGGTTTTATAAATTCATCAGTTACATTTTTACTATAAGAATTTTCAACTGCTTCAATTGCGTCAGTTGCTTTCTCACCAACACCATTTACTAATGCATCATAAGCCAGCTTGATCCTTTCCCATCTTTTATCCCTATCCATTGAATAATAACGACCGCTAACCGAAGCAATTTTTCCAACAGAACCATTTAAATGTTCCTGCAACTCTTTAATAAAACCTAACCCACTTTTCGGATCGCAATCACGGCCATCTGTAAATGCGTGTATAAAAACTTCACTTAATTTTTCATTTTTGCAAACATCAGTTAGTGCCTTCAAATGCTCAATATGTGAATGCACACCACCATTACTTACTAATCCTAAAAGATGAAGTGGTTTATTATTCTTTTTTGCAAAGCGAATGGCGTTTAGTAATATTTCATTTTTTGCAAAAGAACCGTCACGGACGGCAACATTTATGCGCTGCAACTCCTGGTAAACAATACGACCGGCTCCAAGGTTCAAATGACCCACTTCTGAATTACCCATTTGACCGTCTGGCAGGCCCACAGATTCTCCGCAGGTTATTAATGTTGTATTTGGATATTTTGAATAAAGAGACGAAACAAATGGGGTTTTGGCATTTTGAATTGCATCTGCAGATGCCACCTTTCCGAGCCCCCATCCGTCCATTATTATGAGAATTATCTTTTTTGCTGCCATTAGAGAAATTTAACAATGAGAAATACGTTCATTTTCAAGGTAAAAACGGCAACAAAGCTAAGTGTTTTAACGTAACTGCTCTGTAATCCCATTGGCATGTAGTAACTTAGCTTTTGGAAATGATGTGATGGACTATGGCATGTTTTTCGATTAACTACCTATGAAAACTATAATATATGAAAAGAACGCTACTCTTATTACCTGTTTTTTTTATCGCTATTTCTTCCTTCGCACAAGCAGGAATAGATGATGTAATTTCTGCTATGAAAAGTGGTAATGCTTCTGGTGTTACAAAGTATTTTGATAGCTACGTTGACATTACGATGCCTGATAAAAGCAGTAACTATAGCAAGAGCCAGGGTGAACTTATTATTAAAGATTTTTTTACCAATAGTGGTGTAAAAAACTTTGATGTAAAACATAAAGGCAATAATGATAACGGCGATTATTGCATTGGTACACTTCAAACCAAAAATGGAAGTTACCGGACTACAGTATATATGCGGTTAAAGGGCAACAAGCAAGTAATACAGGATATTCGAATCCAACAATTATAAAACCCTGGATAAATTTTTAAAGCCCTGCCCATTTGTGGCGGGGCTTTTTTAGTTTTGGGCGATGGAATTCAACAAACAATTTTATCATTTGATCGATGAGGCGCTAACTGAAGATGTTGGCGAAGGAGATCATTCAACTTTAAGTTGTATACCGGAGCATGCCAGGGGAAAGGCTATTCTAAAAATAAAACAGGATGGAATACTTGCCGGAGTTGAAGTAGCAGAAAAGATCTTTCTATATAAAGATCCAAGTGCAAACTTTACAACATTAAAAAAAGACGGAGAAATGATGAAAGCGGGAGAAATGGCTTTTGAAGTAGAAGCTTTTGTTCATACCATATTGCAATGTGAAAGACTTGTGTTGAATTGTATGCAACGAATGAGTGGGATCTCAACACTGACCCGACAGTATGTTGACCGGTTATATGGTCATAAAACAAAATTGCTTGATACAAGAAAAACAACTCCAAACTTTCGACTGTTAGAAAAGGAAGCTGTAAAAATTGGAGGTGGACTAAATCATCGTTTTGGATTATATGATATGATCATGCTGAAGGATAATCATATTGCCTATTGTGGTGGAATTGAAAATGCAATAAATGAAGCATGGAAATACTTGCAGAAAAAAAACCTTGATCTTAAAATTGAAATAGAAACAAAGAGTCTTGAAGATGTTCAAAATGTAATTGCAGTAGGCAAAGGAAAAGTGTTGCGCATCATGCTGGATAATTTTACACCGCAACAAATTACTGAAGCACTAAAATTGATTGGTGACGATTTTGAAACGGAAGCTAGCGGTGGTATTAATCTTGATAATATTGAAGATTATGCGGTGTCAGGAGTTGATTATGTAAGTGTGGGGGCATTAATACACCAGGCAAGAAGCCTGGATCTTAGTTTAAAAGCAGTAATAATTTAAACAATGAGCAAAAAAAATAAACCTGATAGCCGTGGATTTGTATTTAGCACAGACCCCAATTTTAAATTCGAAGAAGAACATTATTCCAATGAAACATTGTTACCGCCCCAGCAAAAATTAAAAGTGAGATTAGATACAAAGCATAGGGTGGGCAAAGCCGTAACATTGGTTGAAGGCTTTATCGGTAAAGAAGAAGATCTTCAGGATCTTGGAAAAAAATTAAAATCATTTTGCGGTACTGGTGGTTCCGCTAAAGATTGTGAAATCATAATACAGGGAGATCAAAGAGAAAAAGTGATGCAATGGTTTGGAAAGAATGGATATAAGAATGTAAAAAAAATTTAGAATTCTATCCTGTTTTATATTTCTTCTTCTTTCATAATAATTCAATGCATCACTCGGGCATTTTTTTAGGAGTGGATTTCTTTAAGCTAATCGATCCTGTCCTTTTTTTTCATACTTTCTAAAATTGTTTCATATTCTTTCGTATTATAACCTTGCTTTTTTCTTAGATCTATTGCTTTGGTCTCCCAGTCAATAGCTTCCTGCAAACTACCGGTTCTATACAATAGGCGAGCATAAGTATCCATCGCTTCAGGACTATCATAAAAATCATTAGCCCGTTTGGCCCATTGCAGGGCTTTTTTTAAATGCAGTGGATCACTGGTCATTTTGTAAAAACTCCAGGCGCCATTATTAAGTTCCCGGGTAAAGGTTTGTCCTATGGGCGCATAAGTAATCATTTTTTTTGTAATCATTGTACCTCCTGCAAGAGTCACAGATTGAGGATTTTGCCTTAACGAATCTATTCTTTTAACGGAATCGGCATTAACGATCATATAGTATCTATCATAATAATAGATTGCTCTTACCAGGTAATTTATTGTATCATTCGTTTCTCTGTAATAATTAAGCATATTCATGTCAAAAGCCTTAATACCTGCCTGAGGGTTTTTATCATTTGTATTTCGGGCAAAAGTTGCAACCCGGTATGCAAGAGATTCATTTTTTTCTTCAATAGCTTTTTTCATTGACTTATAAATTATCCTGTTATTAATATTGACCCTTTGTTCCATGGGCATACTATACCATGCTTTATTAAAAACATTGAAATTTTTTCTTAACAGGTTATCAGCTTTAGTTCCAATTACAGGGGCCATTTGTGCAATGAAAAGCAGGGTGGTTTCTGATTTTAAGGAATCTTCAGGCAGAAGGGTTACATATTCATCAAGTAATGATTCAGTTTCCAGGTTCAATGATTTTCTTTTTAAAAGAAGCAACTCAATAATACCTGTGCTTTTATTGCCACTTTTGTATTCCTTTTCAAGCTCTGCTATTTTGATACTTTCACCGGCCTTATCAAAAAACATATCAATTTGTTTTTTGTATTCAGCTGCGAAAGTTGTTGTCATAGGAAATGAATGAATGAGCGATTTGTCGTTAGCAACAAAAAGACTTCCAAATCCATTTTTCATATTGTAAAGCGACTCTACCTGGTTTCTGTCTGGGTGCGATGATGTAATTTTTATACAGATAAATGTATTTTCTAGCTGCTCTGAAAGTTCTTTATTCTGAAAGCTTTTTTCAGCCACTTCATTACATTTTATACAGGTTGGCGATTCAACCTGTATAAAAATAAACTGGCCCGTTTGTTTTGATTTAAGAATCGCCTGTTCAAAAGAAATATTCTGGAAATTCAGTTGCGGAAATGAATCCTTTGCCAGCGCAGAAATCACCAGAAGCATTATCCATCTTTTCATTATTAAAATTTTTTTATAATGAATATAGTTTTACCCTTTGTCATTTTAGCCCGTTACTAGCCAATTATTCTGCTTACGCTGATTCAATAACATAACTCAAAGCTCCACTCGGGTATTTTTTTACCTGCTGAATCATTGTAGTCGATCCTTCGGGAGTTATCCAGGGTTTTTCTTTTGCTTTAAAAAACTTTAGGCAATCCGCGGACACATCTACCAGCTCCGGCTGCCATACAATTTTTACCTTCCCATTGGAGTATTTAAAAACTGTTTTTGCCATACTTAAAATTAATACTTTCTTTCTTCGATCGAATCAAGGATAGTACAATAGCTGATATAGCGGTCAACATTTATTTTTTCTTCTTTCACGGCTTTTTTTATGGCACAGTTTGGCTCGTTTATATGCTGACAGTTGTTGAACTGGCAATCATTAAGACGGCTTCTCATCTCTGGAAAATAATGAGATAGCTCTTGCTTTAAAATATCAACCAAACCAAATTCCCTCATGCCCGGAGTGTCAATTATTTTTCCGCCAGAAGGAAGATCAAACATTTCTGCAAAAGTGGTTGTGTGTAAACCTTTACCACTCCATCCGCTTACGTCCTGCGTTTTAAGTTCCAATTGCGGGCAAATAATATTTATAAAGGAAGATTTACCGACGCCGCTATGTCCACTCAACAATGATATTTTATTTTTTAAAAGATCTTGTACTGTTTCAACTCCCATTCCTTTTTCAACACTTACAAGAAAAGTTTTATAACCTATTTCTTCATACATCTGTTTCCATTCAAAAAACTTTTCATCTTCCTTTTTCTTATGCAGATCAGCCTTGTTAAAAACAATTGCTGCTGGCACATGATACATTTCACAGGCAACAAGAAATCGATCAATAAAACCCTGCGAAGTTCTTGGTTCTTTTAAAGTGGCAAATAAAACAGACTGATCAAGGTTAGCAGCAATAATATGATGTTGGTATTTGTGCCTGGGAGATTGCCTGTTCACATAATTCCTGCGGGGAAGGATCTCATTAATGATAGCGGTGTTCTCTATTTCACTTTCAAGTTCAA
>JBIOVR010000011.1:0-3178 GCA_044867875.1 Chitinophagaceae bacterium | reverse complement strand
CTTTATCCGCATTACCATTACCGGTAATTGATTGTTTTACTTTTTTAGGACTGTACTCTGTTACGGGCAAGCCGGCACTCATTGCTGCGGCAATAGCCACACCCTGCGCCCGGCCAAGTTTCAGCATACTCTGAACATTTTTACCAAAGAAAGGAGCTTCTATCGCAAACTCATGAGGTTTGTGTTTCTCTATCAGTTCTTCAATTTTTTTGTGAATTAACTGCAGTCGGGTATAATTATCTTTTTTTGGTGAAAGTTTCAGTACACTCATTTCTTTCATGCAAATAACATTGCTGCTGATCTCAATTATGCCATAACCCATCAACAATGTGCCGGGGTCAATGCCAATAATTATTTTTGGAAGCTTTTGCAATGAGCAAGTATTTTTACAGGATTAATGAAGCTAAACAAAAATATCAAAATCTTTCTCAATTATGTTCTTGGTCCTTTACTCTTCGCCTGGTTATCTTATTCTGTTTTTAAACAAATAAAAAATCAACAGAATCTTGAAGAATCATGGATGAATATAAAAGCTTCTTTTACGGTTACAAGAGTACTCAACTTTATTCTTGTTTTTGTATTAATGTTTGTAAACTGGTCGCTGGAGGCATTGAAATGGAAAATATCAGTGCAGGGAGTGCAACCCGTTTCTTTTTTCAAATCGCTAAAAGCCATTTTTTCAGGAGTGTCTTTTTCAGTTACTACTCCCAATCGCACTGGCGAATATTTGGGCAGAGTTCTTTATATGGATGATGGGAATCGTTTGAGAGTTATATCGCTGACTATCCTTGGTAGTATTAGCCAGTTGATGGTTACAATCTTTTTTGGCTTATTAGGTTTGTTGATCTTACGACCTGATATTGATAACGTGAGCTTGTCTGGTTGGCTGGAATGGGTGAAAGATCTTGGAATTATTGGTGCGTCTATTGCATTTATAGTTTTAACAGTTTTTTATTTTAGAATAGGATGGCTGGTGAAATGGATCGATAAAATACCGGCAATAAAAAAATACATTTGGCTTATTAATGAATTGGAAAAAACGGATACAACGCTGTTGCTGCGTTTGTTGTCTATATCATTGTTACGTTATTTAGTGTTTGCTACGCAATATTTTTTATTGTTTCGTTTTTTTGGTGTTGAAGTAAATTGGTGGCAGGGATTTTGGGCAACAGCGATAGTTTTTTTTGTGATGGCTATTACCCCAACTATTGAGCTTTTTGAAGTGGTTAAAAAAATGTATGTAACTAAGGAAATTTTTGCAATTTTTACAGTCAATACATTAGCGATCGGGTTTGTTACCACTACTATTTGGGTTATTAATTTAGTAATACCGGCAGCAATTGGCAGTTTATTAATACTTGGAATAAAATTTTTTAAAAAGGATGAAGCTTCGTAACTCATTATCGGCATTCAGCATTTGGTTGGTTTTTTTTACCGGGGAGGAAAAAGAAATAATATCGTCGCCTGCACCTAATAGCACAATAGGTACCAGCGATGAATTTTGCGGCATCACTAACAAGGCATTCCAGGCAGGAGAGCAGGTAACTTTTCACGTTTATTATTCCGTTGTAGGTACGTATATCCATGCAGGTACAGCTACTTTCACTGCCACATTGGAAAATTTTGGAAATAGGCCGGTATATCATGTAGTGGGTGACGGAAAAACAAAAGCATCTTACGACTGGATCTACAGGGTAAGAGATAAATATGAATCGTATATTGATACAGCAACTTTACAACCATTGAAATTCATTCGAAATGTAGATGAAGGTGGTTATAAGAATTATGAGTCTATCACTTTTAATCGTACCGCGAATACCGCCGTAACCAACAGCGGTGTATTTAAGGTTCCCGATTGCATACAAGATGTATTAAGCGCCATGTACTATGCCCGGAATATTGACTTTGCAAAATATAAATTTGATGACAAGATCCCTTTTAAGATGTTTCTGGATAATGAAGTATTCAATATGTATATCCGTTATATGGGGAAAGAAACGATAAAAACACAATACGGAAAATTCAAAGCGATAAAATTCAAACCGCTCTTATTAAAAGGAACCATATTTGAAGGTGGTGAAAAAATGACCGTATGGGTAAGTGATGATCCTAACCATGTAGTGCTTCGTGTAGAAAGCCCGATCGTAGTAGGCAAAGTAAAAATTGATATGATGGCTTATCGCAATCTTCGCTATCCGCTTACTTCAATGGTAAAATTGCGAGGCAATCAATAATGGGTCAGATCTCGTCTAGTTTAAAAAATTCCTTTGGTCTTATTCCTTTTTCTGTTTGCTGAAGTGTGCAACATTCATGCACAGGGTCATGTTCAAAGAAAAGTATGTAATCATTATTCAATGCATGATTAAGAAAATTTCTTTTTTCTCCAAGAGTTGTCAATGGATTCATATCATAGGCCATAACATAAGGGATAGGGATATGACCAGCTGAAGGTAAAAGATCTGCCATAAATACAACCGTTTTGTCTTTATACTTTATTTCGGGAAGCATCATGCTTTCCGTGTGACCATTTACAAAACGAACAGAAATGCTTTCATTAAAAACAGACGATAATGTTCCTGGCGGGTATGCCGTCCATCCTTTTACATCTCCAAGAGGATGTTTAATAAATTTCAATTGACCACTTTCCTTTATTGGTAAAATATTTTCTTTTAGAAAAGAAGCTTTCTCTCTTTCGTTTGGCTCAGTGGCCCATTCCCAATGTTCTTTATTACTCCAAAAAGTCGCATTTGGAAAATTTGGTACTAATTTATCGCCTTCTCTTTTTATAGAACCGCCACAATGATCAAAATGCAAATGAGTAAGGAACACATCTGTGATATCATCTTTGGTAAAACCATATTTTGCCAATGATTTCTCTAGTGTATCATCCCCATGCAAATGATAATGACTGAAAAATTTAGCATCCTGCTTATCGCCATTGCCATTATCAACAAGTATCAAACGATTGCCATCTTCGATCAACAAACATCGCAAGGCCCAGCTGCATAAATTATTTTCATCAGCCGGGTTAATTTTATTCCAGATAGTTTTTGGAACAACTCCAAACATGGCGCCGCCATCCAACTTGAAATAACCAGTGTTGATCGAATATAATTTCATTGAATGATCTTCTTTTGCGTACTACGGGTATACAGTAACAAAAATAAACCGATAATGA
>JBIOVR010000010.1:0-4180 GCA_044867875.1 Chitinophagaceae bacterium | reverse complement strand
AAGTATATGCAACTACATCTCTTATATATTCAAATTGATCTTTATGATAAAAAGGGATAACGATATTTGCCCTGTCCAATCCTTTTTCATTTAAAATTTTAATTCTTATCCTTCTTTCGGTTATCATATGATATTCATCATCATGATTGACCACTGCTTTATCGAGCAATATTACAGCTTCAGCTTCCGGGTCAAAAGAACATTGCTTTAAAGAAATTTCTTCAGCGGTGAATTTTCCAAATTCCGGAAATACCATTTGTGAAAAAGAAGCTAACGAAATAAGAAAAGAAAGTAAAATAGTGGCAATTTTGGCGAGGGGCATAAACTTAGTTTTGGGGTACTCTAATATAATCCTTCATATCAAAAATCAAAAGCCGTCTTGTTCAAAACAAGACGGCTCTCTAAAATATTAACTTATATCAAAATCTTTCAAGCGCTGAAAAGAAAAAATCACCTTCGATTTTTGCATTTTCATCGCTGTCGCTTCCATGCACTGCATTTTCACCAATTGATGTTGCATATTTTTTTCGAATGGTTCCTTCTTCTGCATTAGCCGGGTTGGTAGCACCAATCAGTTTACGGAAATCAGCTATTGCATTTTCTTTTTCTAAAATAGCAGCGATAATGGGGCCGCTGCTCATAAACTCAACCAACTCGCCAAAGAATGGTCTTTCTTTATGCACTGCATAAAATTCACCGGCTTTTTCAGGGGTAAGTCTCAATTGTTTTAATGCTACTACACGAAACCCCCCGTTGATCATCATATCAAGTATGCCACCGGCATAACCTCTTTTCATAGCGTCAGGTTTGATCATTGTCAATGTTCTATTACTCATAATATTCTTTGTTTTTTGCGCCGCAAAAGTAAGGGAAAGTTGTGAGTTTGAAGTTTGTAGTTTGTGTTTAATAGTTAATGTTTTCTAATTGAAAAACGACCCTGACTACAAACTAAAAACCATAAACCACAAACTCTTATCTTCGCAGCCGTTTATGAAACCCATAGAGGATATTTTTCCATTATTAACCCAGGCGAAAAAAATTGCAATTGTTCCCCATCAGAAACCCGATGCTGATGCAATGGGTGCATCACTTGCTCTTTCACATTTTCTAAAACAGTTTGGTCATAGCATAACTATTATTTCACCAACTAATTGGGCTGGCTGGCTTAACTGGATGCCCGGTTGTAAAGAGGTAATAGATTATGACTTGTTCAAAGAAAAAGCAGAAAAGATCCTCGACCAGGCTGAGTGGGTTTTTTGTCTTGACTTTAATGCGTTCCATCGCACAAAGAACCTGGCAGCAAAATTAGAACAGGTTACTTGTCCAAAAATTTTGATCGATCATCATCAACAACCTGATGAAAAAAGTTTTAAATGGGGGATAAGCGATACAAGCAAGTCAAGCACCTGTGAAATGATCTATGATTTTATTTATGCTTCTGGTCACAGTGATAAGTTTACGAAAGAAATGATCGATTGCATATATGCAGGCGTGGTGGCGGATACAGGATCTTTTCGTTTTTCATCAACAACTGCCGCGGTGCATCAACTTGTTGCAGATCTGAAGCAACGTGGTCTTGAACATATGCATGTGCACAATGATCTTTTTGATAATTTTTTAGAGAACAGGATGAGGTTCATTGGTCATGTATTAATAAACAGGATGGAGGTTTTTTACGAATACAATACCGTGTTACTGGTTATTCCAAAATCTGACCTGTTAAGATTCCAGGTGAAAACCGGCGATACAGAAGGTCTCGTAAATTATCCGCAAAGTATAAGAGGAATTAAGCTTGTTGCTATTGTGATCGACAGGGATGAAGAACGAAAATGGAGTTTCCGGAGCAAAGGAGATTTTGATTGCAATACTTTTGCACGTAAATATTTTGAAGGCGGCGGACATTATAATGCATCAGGAGGAAGAAGCTCTTTATCACTTGATGAGACAGTGAAAAATTTTCATATAGCTATGAAAGAGAATATACATTTACTTCAATAACAAAAAAACAATGAAAGCAAAAATTACGTTGATCGTTTCTGCGGTGCTGGCAATAGTCATGCTGTCATGCAGTAGTGCTGATTACAAAAAAACAAGAAGCGGGTTAGTTTACCAGATCTTTCCCGGTGGCAGTAATGATTCAACTGCCAAATTTAATAATGTGATAAAATTTAATGTTCTCTACAAGATCAATGATTCGGTTTTGTATGATAGCCATGGAAAGATGCCCCAGTTTTTTGGGGTTTCACCACAGGACTCCGGATCTTATAGTCCTTTTGAATTATTTACGTTGCTAAGAAAAGGTGATAGTGTAGTAACCACTCAGAGTGTTGATACGTTGTTTAAAAAAGGAATGCAACAACAAATTCCATTTGCAAAAAAAGGTGACCAGATAAAAACATATATTAAAATACTTGAGGTATTCAGGGTTGATAGCATAGCCAGGAAGGATTATGAAGCAGAGATGGCAAAAGACAGACCTCGCCAGGAAAAAGAAGCAAAGGAAGCAGAAACCAAGCAAAAAGAAAAAGAAGAGAAAGAAATGCAGGCTTATTTTTCTGCAAATAAATTAACACCTGTAAGAGCGCCGCAGGGTACATATGTTCTGATAAAAGAAAAAGGTACTGGTGCGCCTGCAGCATTAGGCAAATTTGTAACAGTAAAATATGCTGGTAAAGGGCTAATAAATAATCAGCAGTTTGATGCGGGAGTATATGTTTTCCAGGTAGGACCAGGAAATGCTATACAAGGATGGCATGATGGTATTCCTTTATTTAATAAAGGCGGCAAAGGAATTTTATTTGTTCCGGGGTCACTTGCTTATGGACAGGATGGACCTGCGGGACCATTTGCAACACTTGTCTTTGATGTAGAAATATTAAACGTAAGCGATACAAAAGAAAAAGCGGATGCTGATAAAAGAGTTATGGATTCACTTGCGGCAAAAAATTCTCCAAAAGTGAATTAATAATAGGATATTCTTAATAGAACCTCTTTTCAATTATTGGAAAGAGGTTTTTTATTTATAAGTAGCGGAGAATAATTTAACTGTTTCGCTGGCTTCTTTTACATCGTGAACCCTGAGAATGGAGGCGCCATTTATTAGCCCAATCGTATTCAGAACAGATGTTCCATTCAGCGCCTCGTCAACACTTACGCCAAGTGTTTTATAAATGGTAGATTTTCTTGAAATGCCAAGGATAATTGGTTTGTCAAGCATTTTAAATACAGAAAGATTTTTCAGTAGCTCAAAGTTTTGATCGATCGTTTTTGCAAATCCAAAACCTGGATCAATGATGACATCAATGATACCTGCCTTTTTTAATTTATCTATTTTCGAAATAAAAAAATCAAGCACTTCACGGGTTGCATTTTCGTATGTGGCGTTTTGCTGCATGGTTTGTGGCGTGCCTTTCATATGCATAAGAATATAAGGCACTTTCAATTCAGCAACTGTTGCAATCATTTTACTATCCATGCTGCCGGCACTTATATCATTAACGATCGTGGCGCCTGCCTCAATAGCTGCTATTGCGACTTTTGAGTAAAAAGTATCGATCGAAATAAACGCTTCAGGCTTTTTTTCAGCAATTGCTTTTATAGCGGGTATCACTCTTTCTATTTCTTCATCTGCAGATATCAATTCGCTTCCGGGTCTTGTACTTTGTCCGCCAATATCTAAAATATCGGCACCATCATTCAGCATTTTTTCTGCTTTGGCTATAATTTCATCAACACCATTGAACCGACTGCCACTAAAAAATGAGTCGGGTGTGGCATTAATGATACCCATTACAAGTGGCTTGTCAATTATCAGTATTCTTCCTTTGCAATTCAGTGTAAACATTCGATTTTTGTTCGCTATTTTTGGCGATAAAGATAGTTGACAATTCACTAACTATGACTGCAACAGACAAGCAATACGATGAAGTGATCCGTTCCTGTAAAGAAATTTTTTTACGAAAAGCAATGGATTATGGAACTGCATGGAGAGTGCTGAGAACGATCTCCATCGTTGACCAGATATTTATCAAAGCACAACGCATTCGTACGATCCAGGAAACAGGGAAGCAAAAAGTGGCTGATGATATTTCTGCAGAATTCAAGGGGATTATTAATTATGCCGTCATTGGTCTTTTTCAACTGGACCTGACAGAAAGCGATCCTGAAGAAATGCCAGTAG
>JBIOVR010000009.1:0-9708 GCA_044867875.1 Chitinophagaceae bacterium | reverse complement strand
GATGATCAGCAACGTGTGGATCCAAAAGTATTTATTGTTCGCTACCGTCTCGAGCCAAAGGCTGAAGATATAAAGCGTTACAAAAGAGGAGAGTTAGTAGAACCAAAGAACCCTATTGTTTATTATGTAGATCCTGCTACTCCCAAACAATGGCGTCCTTATATAATTGCCGGTATCAATGACTGGAACGAAGCGTTTAAAGCGGCTGGTTTCAAAAATGCCATCATTGGAAAAGAATGGCCGGAAGATGATACCACGATGAGCCTTGAAGATGCCCGTTATAAGATCATTCGTTATTTCCCTTCTGAAGTAGCCAATGCTTACGGACCAAATATTAATGACCCACGCAGCGGTGAAATTTTACAGAGTTATGTGGGTTGGTATCACAATGTGATGACCTTGTTGCATGATTGGTATATGGTACAGGCATCACCCAATGACCCAAGAGCCCGTACAATGAAATTCAGTGATACATTAATGGGTACATTGATCCGCTTTGTATCATCGCATGAAGTTGGACATACACTTGGATTGAGACATAATATGGGCAGCAGTAGCCTGACACCAGTTGAGAAATTGCGTGATAAGAAATGGGTGGAAGCACATGGCCATACTAATTCCATCATGGACTATGCACGTTTTAACTATGTAGCACAACCAGAAGACAGTATTGGTGAAGCAGGCATTATGCCACGCATCAATGATTACGATAAATGGGCGATCAAATGGGGTTACACCTACATCGATGCAGCCAATGATATTGAAGACAGGAAAATTGTCACTAAATGGATCGTTGATAGCTTAAAAGCTAATCCTCGTTTATGGTTTGGTGGTGAAGGATTGAATTTTGATGCACGTTGCCAGAGTGAAGATGTTGGCGACAATAGTATGAAGGCTAGTGAATACGGTATAAAAAATCTGAAATATGTTGTAGCGCATCTGCCCGAGTGGACGAAAGAAGAGAATAATCTTTACTCCAGCAACCTGAACGGCATGTATCTCCAGGCGATCACTCAATATTTAAGATACATCAGGCATGTGGCTATGAACATCGGCAGCGTATATGAAACCTTGAAAACAGTGGAGCAACCCGGCGACATTTATGCTAGCTCGCCAAAAGCAAAACAAAAAGAGGCTGTTGCATTTTTGCAAAAAGAAGTGTTTACAACTCCTACCTGGTTGTTGGATGATAACATACTTAATAAAATAAGCAGCCCTGTAAGAGTATCGAGTGCAAGCAGAATTCAAACTACGGCATTGGACCTGGTTCTGAATGATCGTGTGTTGAATACTTTATTAAAGATGGAAGAGCGGTTCGGAAAAGAGAATTGCTACACACTTGTTGAATACCTGGACGATCTGCAATCAGCTATCTGGAGCGAAGTTAAAACCGGTAAGCCCATTGATATCTTCCGTCGCGGCGTACAAAAAAATTATATAGCCAACCTGTTTGCTGTTATGAATGAGGCTGAAGAAGGTAAAAACATTGTAGGCATTCTATTTGGTACTCCGGAAGAAAATCTGCCGATCACAACCAGTTCTGATTTGAGTTCCTTCCTCGGTTTGCATTTGCAAAATTTGCAGCAGCAAATTCTCAAGGCTATTCCAACTGTCACCGATAAGGATACAAAGAACCATTTGAAATATATAGCTGACCAGATCAAAAACAAATTAGACGGAAGTTTTGCTCAATCGAATAAATAATCACAATGCTTCGAATAAAAATTCAACGTGTTTTTCTGTTATTGCTGATCTGCCAATCAGCCATCTTCGCCAATGCAACAGAGCCAAAGGAAACAACAGTTACCTGCAACGTGCCTAACTATAGTGGCAGCGCAGTGGCTTTGTTCCAGGTAGAAAATGGGGAAGCCCGGAAAATGGACTTCAGGTTTCCAGGTAAACAGGATACCATCCAGTTTTCCTTTCCCTTGGAAAAAGAAGGGGTGTATTTTATCCAAAGAGTGGGCAAGGGTGAAATGTATAATCATGTTATTTACCTGAAACCCGGTGATAACAAGGTGGTTGACATTTCCAATCATTCAGCGTCTGATTTTGACTGCAATGTGGTAAAACCCAACACCGAAACAGTGTACTTTCAAAACTGGATTGAGAAGCTTAATGTCATCTATAAGCTAGGTCACAACAGGGCCAAACGTGATGAATTTATCAATGCGTACGGGAAGTTGGTAATCGAAGCAGAGCAGCTGAAAAGAAACAGCAGAACCAGCAACAAGTATTTCAATTATGTTTTTGCTTCCAAAGTGGAAGCTGATATTCTATATCTGAAAGCGGCTGCCTTCTTCCATTTTGGAGGGCGGTTAAATGCTGGTTATGATTCCACTGAAAGGCACAGCCAATTTTATCAATCATTAGCCGGGCAGAAATTTTGTAATGCATCTATTTTACATTCGGAACACGGTCTTGAACTAGTTAAGTTTAGCATGGGATATAACCTTCTTCGGAAATATGGCTCAGAGAAACAAATGCTGGCCGCTTCGTTTGTTGAAAAAGCAAAGTCCATCTGCAGCGATTCTATACGTCGGGCATATGTGGTAAGCTGGATACCAACTATTAACAGTTACGAACAATTCAAGATCAATATAGAGCCTTTTAAAAAACTATTTACGACAACTGCCTTAAAACAAGCTTACCAAAAGAAAGTAGATGAGTTGACGATTTATGCAAAAGGTGCTCCTGCCTATAATTTTTCATTGAAGGATACAAAAGATCAAACCGTTTCAATGTCCGACTTTAAAGGAAAGGTCGTGGTGATGGACATATGGGCGATGTGGTGTGGTCCCTGCCTCGCGGAAAAACCTTATTTCCAAAAAGTGGAAGAGTCCTTTAAAGACAGGAATGATATTGTATTCATTGGTGTATCACATGACGGGTATGCGAAGAAAGAACCATGGAAGGCCTTTGTTGCCAGGAAGGGATTTAAAAACATTGAACTGCTTTCAGAATACACCGAATCGATCGGCAAGTATTATAAGGTAGATGGCATTCCACGCTTCATGATCTTTGATAAAGAAGGGAAAATTGTAACAGTGGATGCACCGCGTCCTTCTGATCCGGAATTCCAATCATTGATCGAACAAACACTAGAATCCAATAAAGGAAAATGAAAATTTGTATAAAAAATATTTTTGCCTGTATTGCCAGCCTGGTAGTTTTTAATGCTGCTATGGCACAGCAGGATCAAGTGATCTTAACTGGCACATTTACTGAAAAAATAAATGCCGAACTGCAACTTCTTAAAACAGTAAACGGGAAGATCAAAAACTTCGGTACCTACACGATCAACCCGTCCAACCCTGATTTTGTTTTTGCTTTTTCTGCTGACTCGACCACCAATTATAGTTTCCAGATAAAAACTTTGAAACAAGGGCATATACGATTGGAGTCAGATAAATGGTTTGCAATTCCATTGACATTGAAACCAGGGCAGAACTATTCATTAAAAGTTACTCCTTCAAAATTAAATACTGCGAAAAAAACAGGATTTGAATTAAAAACAGACACAAGAAGATCGTCCATTGCATTTGTAAGCGGGAAATTCATGAATTGGGGGGATTTTGGCGTCAATGTTACCATTCAGAGGGTTGTTGATGGAAGTTTGGAAACCATAAATAATATTTACAATCCGAAGGGAAACAATTCCTTTTTGTTGCCTTGCATAGTAAAAGAGGAAGGATTTTATTATCTCACTTCTCCACGTTGGAGAATCCGCCTCTACCTGAAACCTGCCGATAAACTTGACCTGGCTATTAATGGCATGTCGGGATCTTACGAGATCAGCAGTGGTTCTGAAGAAAGTCAAATGATGCAAAAATGGCAACAATTGATCTCTCCATTTAGTAAATATGGATATAACTCATTATATATTCAGAAAGATTCATTGGACTTAAACACTTATCTGAAGATCTATGAAGGCCTGGAATCATCGATGATGAATTTCAGAAACAACATCAACCATACTGGATCAAGATTCAGTAAGCTTTTTAAACTCGCAATTGATGTAGATAAAGATTTAGCTCCTATTGTATTTTTATTTTATCACTCAGCCAAAAGCATAAATGGTTTCACAAGTACACCAAAGAATTTTAATGATGTTCCTGCTTTTTATCAGCGTTTCATACAAACAAACAAATTCAGTGATGCATCATTATTAAATATTGGTGAAACGGGATATTACATGAACCTGTATGCCAAACTCGTTATTGCAGCTTTACCGGCAGAAAAGAAAAAGCAATTAACGCAGAGTGAAAAGCTCGGACTGATGATCAATACAATTTCGAATGACACATTAAAATCTTATTTCCTGAAAGACCAGATGTCAGAAATAGCAATTAATAACCTTTCTGAATTCAGATCCATATTAGAGCCCTATAAAAAATACACGAAGCCTGCTTCTGTAAAAAAGGAATACATGAAGATCTATGATCAATTCAGCAGTGATACAGCTTATGTTGGAAAATCCGCATACAATTTTACGCTGCCTGATTCCACTGGCCGAATGATCTCAATGAAAGACTTCAAAGGCAAAGTGGTGTTTATAGATGTGTGGGCTACATGGTGCGGACCCTGCAGAGGACAATTTCCTTATCTAAAAGAAATTGAAGAAGAATACAAAGACAACAATGATATTGTTTTCCTGGGCATATCAATTGATCGTGATAGGGAT
This sequence comes from Chitinophagaceae bacterium, assembly GCA_044867875.1. Taxonomy (GTDB): domain Bacteria; phylum Bacteroidota; class Bacteroidia; order Chitinophagales; family Chitinophagaceae; genus VBAS01. The sequence goes on along the minus strand of JBIOVR010000009.1, from coordinate 5,024 downwards.
CGCCTGAAATGGATCAACGCGATAAAGAAAGAAAATTTGACTGGGGTACAGTTATTAGATGACATGGGAAAATCTTTTGCACGCAAATACGGGATACTTGGTATTCCAAGATTTTTACTCGTGAGCAAAGATGGTAAATGGATAGAAGTGCGATGTCCGCTACCGGAAGCAAAAGAGGATCTGAAAAAATATTTGGATAAAGCTTTACAAGAAAAGCCTTTGGTAAAAGATTAAGCAAGAAGATAATTTTTTTTCATAGACAGTTAGTTTTGGTTATCGAGGGACATTTTCATGTCCCTTTCTTTTTTTTGAGATGCAAAGGAACTGCTTAAATTTACCGGCCCGGGACGTTAGCTCAGTTTGGTTTAGAGCACTACTTTGACAGAGTAGGGGTCATTGGTTCGAGTCCAATACGTCCCACTTCTTTTCCTAATTAAGCAGAACTTCTGCTTTACAAGTAGACTTCTCCACATTCATAAAATCGCTTTACAAACTTTCCTACATTTACTTTATCAATTATTAAAATGAAAGCCTACCAGGTAACAATAAATTTTGATTGGAATGATGAGTTTGCCGCACTAATACCAGCACATCGTACCTACATCAATATGCTTATTAATAAAAATGTTATTGATCAATATGTAGTGAGTATGGAATCACAAAGAGTTTGGGTAACATTAAATGCCGAAACAAAATCCGAAGTTGAAAAAATCTTGAAGAAATCTCCACTTCATAAATACTGGACCTACGAGATCGATGAGTTATTTGTGATCGATGGCCAACTCTATAGGCTGCCTGCCGTAACACCGAATTAATTAAAAAACCCCGCAAAAGCGGGGATTTTTGTGGGAGTTGACGGGATCGAACCGCCGACCCTCTGCTTGTAAGGCAGAATGATGTATCCATACACCCCTAAAAATCAGTACTGTTCACTCTTACTGTCAAAAATTTGCAACCATTTGCAAGCAAAACCACATGCTTGATTAAGAAAAATTGTTTCAAATATCTGTTCGAATTTACTCAATAACCTGTTTCGTTATTAAGCTGAAAGATTAAAACTGTTATATAATGCGCTCAGGTAACTGAAGATTCATGCCTACCTGAAACATCAGTAAAACCTTTTACAGCTCATCTGCTGTTACATTTAGAACGGTAGTACACTAAGAACTCTTGTACCGTTACGGTAACTATGAAGATACCATCCATTCTTAAGGTCAATTACTGCTGTACCTTTCTTTGATACATCGTTTGCTCGTCGTCGAATGTGTTTGCTAAATACAAATTCTGGTAAGTCAGGTAGTGGATAGGTTGTCCTGCTCCATTCATCAATCTTGAACCCTGTTTTTTGGATTGCTCGATGTTGCTTTTTCATAAATAACATTTTTAAAAAAGAAAAAGGAAAAAAAGAAAGCATAGCCATTAGACGGCGTGGCTGGGATGCAAAGAAGCAACGCAATAAATGATGGATGTGTGGGTTGGCTTTGTGTTTATGGCGGAATTTCTTTGCATCCCAATGAATCGGCTATGTGCAAGCCGTCTATCTTGCTGCACTTTTTTTCTTTCTTAATCTCTCATTGGTGTTGATATTTCAGGGCTTGTGCTTCCACCTTTTTTTATTGAAGAGTATTCTATGAAATTTGTCAATCTATGTAAGTCAGAGGGGGGAGTATTGGCAATACTGTCTTCAATAGTATACTTGTGTCCCCAAACCTCAATTGTTGCTACACTGTCCTTAGTTGTTCTATAAAACTTATAAGACCTGTTCTTGCCATCAACACTTACGATTATATCGACAGGCTTTGTTGAGTCAAATCTATCGGGAGAGTCGGTGTGCAGAATCATCCAACGATTCATATTCAGCATAAGCCACCAATACAATTGGTATTCGGTAATGGTTTGTTTTATGTTTTCCTCTATTGAAAAGCCGTTATATTTCCCTTTATTCTTGGAAGCAAGTTGAAAAAAGCGTGCATTTACAAAGTGTACCGTCATATATGTTCTTTGCAAAGATAAATCTGTTCATACTTCTTGCGAACGAAGTCTTATAAGCAAATAAGTATGACAAACTACAATCCAGCCATACGATGATGCTCATCGAAAAGGTTTGGCATAACTTTTTGCGTTAAGACTGAGTGAGCACATTCTTTCCACGAGGTAGCTCTGCGTGGTCACCATATTACAATTATAGTAGGGAAAGAAACATTAGAACTGATACGAACTCGGGGTTGCTTTGCTTGTCCACCAATATTGATTAGTGAAAGGAAAAATCCCGGGGATGAAGGCAGGGGGTTAAATAATAAAGGGCACGTTCCCAGTAATCCTCTCCACCTTCGTGCTTAAAATCGATTTTGATGATGAAGTAAAGTCTAATATTTAGTCTTTAATAACGGAGCCGGACAAAAACGTCGATGGGTCATCATCCTTGGTTGCATAGCGTATCGACCAGACTTTTTCCTTAGTTGCTCTCAACAAAATATTCATTCTTTTTGTTAGTGAATAATCAGCGCTATCATATTCATGATATAACGAATTATTCAAATTATTAAGTACCTGCAATTGTTTCGTTGTAGAATATCTGTTACAAATTGCAAAACTAAATCGGTGGTCAAAAAGTAAAAATTTTGAATTATATCTGCTTCTGTCTTTGAGCCTTGCATCTATTACAGAAATATCTTCAGGGATATCATATTCAATAAAATTATGGGTCTTGTCTGCGTTAAAATTATTGAGATGCTTAAATGATTTGAAGAAATATGCTGAAGCAGCTGGATTGAGAAAATATTCATACCCTTCTATTTCACCTACAAGGCTATAACCTGAACCAATAAATTGCAACATATATATACCACCTGCATCATGTGTAGGGCCTAAAACCAATCCACCGGAAGTCCCTTCAACTGCATAACCATCAGTTTGCAATTGCATTACACTTTCAATAGAAAAAAACTGTTTATAATAATAGCTCATGTCTTCTGTTATGAATTTCGAATTACATCAGCAATTTCTTTTGCTATTTCGTCTACTGTATAGGACGATGTATTTCTTGCTAATTTATCAGCCAGAGATGGGCTATATTCTAAAACTTCCTTTTTAGTAATGTTATGCCAAATAGGTAAGACAACCTGTTCTCCACTTACAGCTTTGGTAATTATTCCGTCCAATTCATAATTAGTCCATCCTTTTTTTATAAACTCTTTTGATAAAACCACTATCCCAAACTTACTATTTGCAAGTCCTTTATCAATCTTTCTTCTTAAACTATCACCGATTCGTAATTCAAATTCATCATACCATACACTCAAACCTTCAATTTGGAGTGCTAATGCTAAGGGTCTCACGACTTCATCTTTATCCTCAGAGGCGTGAGAAATGAAAACGTCATACTCCTTATCAGTTTCATCAAAACCATTCCCAGAATTATCCTTATTAACAAGTGATGGAACTGAGGATAATGAGGGTTGTCTTAATGGTGGTAACGCAGTTGGCATCATTCTAATAGAGGAGCGGGTTGACCCTCCCAACCCTTGCATATCAACAGTCACATGCCAATGTCCAGAATTTGGTATTGGTAGTCGTATAGGTGATTGCTTTGCTAACCCACCATAATATCTATGTTGTCTTCCGTTACGGTAGCTTTGAAAGTTTGAAGAATCCATTAATCTTACGTTAGCAGCATTTCCCGTTAATGTTATTTCAACGACTTCACCTCGCTGTTTGTTGCCTAGGTCATAGTGAGTAAACTTCATTTTTTAAATATTTATTAAAAATAATCGAGTATAAAAAATGTGCAGTCTTTCAACCGCACATTCATTGTTGTCATTAAACATATGCACTCGTCAACTCATGAACAGTTGCTGTTGGTGCTTCATTCTTGCAGTTTTCTTTTCCTTTATCCCTGCCAGCTGATGTATTATAACCTTCGCTCTTACCAATAGGCTCCCTATTAGTAGCAAGAAGTGTAAAATAATACTTAGAATCAGCACCAAGGAAACTTTTGTAATACTGCTCATGGGGGGAATGTTTTTTAACAGAGTCTATACCATTTAAACATCCTTGTTTAGTCATGTAACCTTCAGTTGATGAGAGGATAGTTTCATTGTTGTTATCCTTCAATCTGAAGTACCATTGTAAGTTTTTGGAACTTTGTCCATAAAAAAACTTTGCCATAAATGTAAAGTTTTGAGATTATAAAAAAATTATTTATGGCACTAATTGCATATTAGACAATATGCAATACTTTTGAAAACAGAAATGCTTAGGCTCGACCAAAGTTTTTTGCATTATCTGAAAATGGAGAAAGGTGCGAACTTTCTCCATTTATTTTTTATAATAGGTCATCATTGTCATCTTCTTTGTCATTGGTTTTCAATTTTTGTTTATACATAAATTTATATAGGCTCATTCCATTTATCTCAGTAGGAACGATATCAAAGGAAATACGTTTATTCATATATGGGATTGACATATTATCAAACAATGTTTTGGTATTAACATAATAATAAGCACCTGCTTTATTGATTTTAAACGCACCGTCAACTAAATCATCCATAAACGCAACATATAGGTTTTTGTCGTTTTTATCTGCGGTATTTCGACCTATTTTAATACCCTTTTTTTCATTTAATTTAAGTTTTTTAATCGCTGCCTCTGTAAATCCTAGTTTCCCTGTTGTATGAATGGTGGCCTTTACGTTGCCATCAAAATCCTGTGGGTTAAAAAATGAAATTTCCATTGTGCTAAAATAATGCATTCTAATAAGAGTAACCAAAAAATCTTTCCTGTTTTATAGCCACCCCTTTACATTTCCTTTGCAATTCCTTGTGTAAAACCTTGTGTAGATTTTGTGGATAAAGCAGATATGTTGTATTTTATTGACTATCAGTATTCTATATTTTCATCCTTTTGAAAATAACTTTAAAAATTATTGATAAAACGCTATAAATCAGGTGAATATTTCGTATATTTGCTTGTCAATTAACCCCAAGTGCAGGCTCAGCATCCCCTTGAGTTTTGCCTCGATAAAA
>JBIOVR010000008.1:0-2075 GCA_044867875.1 Chitinophagaceae bacterium | reverse complement strand
ATGATGCAGTGAGTTAAAATTGAAATCTTTTGCAACACCCACTATCTGTCCTATTGAATCGAATCCGAAGTGTTTGCCGATCAATGATGAGAAATCAGCTTTGGTATTATCTTTTAATAATTCTTTTGCCAGCGATTCATTAATAATGTACTCTCTTCCATTAGCAGAGGAATCAGGAGAAAAGTTTCGGCCTTCGGCCAATTGAATTTTATAAAGGTTGAGATAGTCTGCATCAACGATCAGTCGTGTTGAGGTTAGTTCTCTCATTGGCCCATCACCTTTAAATTCAATTCCTGATTGATCTAAGTGACTGCCCAATACATCCTGTGAAGCAGTAACACCGCTAACAAGTGAGTTTTGCAATAGCTCTTTTTTCAGGAGGTCATACTTCCGGTCTGTTCCCTGGTTCAACGGTATATTCACCACCTGCTCACGATCAAAACCGGTGGCCCGGTTTTTCATAAAGTTTAATTGTCTTAAAGCAAACGTGGTAGCAATGATCAGGAAAATTGCGGAAGCGAATTGTGTTACTACAAGAACATTCCTTAACACACTCTTGCTTCTTCCAGTTTGAGCAGATCCTTTCAAAACTTTTACAGGCTGAAATGAAGAAAGATAAACAGAAGGATATAATCCTGAAATGATTCCCAGACCAATAGTGCCGCCAAGTAAAGACAAAATAAGCTTCCAGTTAGTAAATATTGGAAAATCGAGATCCCGTTGACTTAAGTTTTCAATTGCCGGTAGAAATAATTTTACAAGGATAATAGCAAAGAATAATGCGATAAATGCCATCATTATTGATTCCCCAATAAATTGCATTGATAATTGCCAGCGGAAAGCCCCGATCGATTTTCGAACACCAACTTCTCTTGCTCTTTCTGCTGAACGTGCTGTAGATAGATTCATAAAATTGACACAAGCGATTAACAATACCACAAGAGCTATGATAAAAAATATCTTTGTATAGCCTTTATCAAATTGCTGGTAATTAAAACTATCCAGGCCTATATCGGAAGCACCTCCGTGCACTTCACTCAACGGAAGCAAAAAGAGTTCGTAATTTTTCCAGTTATCGTTTGACATATGTCTCTTGAGATAATCAGGAAATTTCTTTTCTAATGCTGCAATATTTGTTTTTGGTGCAAGCTCGAGATAAGTGTTCAACCAGTTGCCACCCCAATTTTCCATCCACTGGGGTCGTTCGATAGTTCTGAAAGGAATAAGACCTTTAAATTGCAACTGCGAATTTTGCGGTACATTTTCTAATACGCCTGTCACTATTAAATTAGTCGTGTCACGCCGATAACTTACAAGCGTTTTTCCTATCGGGTTTTCTTTGCCAAAAAAACTTTCAGCAATTTCTTTTGTTATTACTATTGAGTTAGGTTTTTCTAATGCAGTATTACGATCGCCTTGTAATAATTTAAAGTCGAAGATTTGCAGAAACGTTGAATCTACAAAGCAAACTCTATCTACATAAATTTTCTTTTCTCCATAATTGAGCGGGACTTTACCAGCACCATTGATCCGGGTATAGTTTTTTATTTCAGGAAATTCAGCTTTTAATGTTGGGGCCATCGGGTACATTGACAGTGCTACTTTCTGTGCAGCCACCATGCCTTCAAATTTTTGTACTTCATTCAGCCGGTAAATATTTTTTGAATGGAACTTATCAAAACTCCGTTCGTAAAAAACAAACAACAGGATAGCTATACAAGCAGCCATCCCAATTGACAGACCTACTATATTTATTGTAGAATAAACTTTATTCTTCCATAAATTTCTCCAGGCTATTTTAAAATAATTCTTTATCATAACTATCTTTTTATTCGCTTCTTAATGATTTCACCGGGTTCATCAATGCCGATCTTACCGAATGAAAGCCTACCGTTACCAATGCGATCAATATTGTTGCAACAGAAGCTGCAATAAATATCCAGCCCTGCACAGGAATTCTAAATGCAAAGTCCTGCAACCACTGGTTTCCTGCATACCATGCTAATGGAATAGCAATAAGAATAGCAATGCCGATCATTACTAAAAAATTCTTTGCGATCAACATGGTGATGCTC
>JBIOVR010000007.1:0-6816 GCA_044867875.1 Chitinophagaceae bacterium | reverse complement strand
TTTTTGTTATTCCCGGTGCAATAACTTTTGAATATTTATAACCGCTGTTAAAACTATTTTTTGCGTTATTAAATTTATCGCTGTAATGAAAACCGGCGTTCCAGTTTTGTGGAATTCCATTTCTGCCGCCATTATAATTATCATCACCACCACCTCCTCCAGAGAAGTAAATTCCTCCATCATCGGTCATCGTCATATTATCAGCCATGCCACCATAGTTTTGCGCATCCTGCCAGTCGAGATTAGTTTGCCCGGTATTACTCATTATACCATAAGTAGCCATCTTTCTTTTGTTCTTAAAAAAATTGGCCATTACCGAATTATCATATTTATCCGGTAGCCCTCCACCTAATTCCGCTTTTCCAAAATACCCCGCCATCTTTTTCATCTTAAGATTGATCGTTTTATCTTTTACACCATCATCAATACCAGTAAACGCTGCCTGGTCACTTTTTTTATCAAACACCTGTACTTCCTGCACTGCGTCGGCACGAAGACTTTTTGTTGCAATGCCAGGGTCAGTACCAAAAAATTCTTCCCCATCTACCAATACCTTTGTGACCCGTTCACCCATCGCAGTTATTTGCCCGTTTTTATCAACCGTAATTCCAGGTAATCGTCGCAACAACTCTTCCACATTTGCACCCGGTCTTACTTTAAAACTATCTGCTGTATAAACAAGTGTATCTCCTTTGATCTTAATAGGGGAGCCACTTTTTACAATTACTTCAGCAAGTAATTTGCTTTTTGGAGTGAGATGCACGGTGCCAAGATCAGTAGGTGTGTTCGCTTTTACTTCTATATTATCAAAATAATCACCCATGTATGGATGTGTTACTAAAAGAATATAATTGCCTTCTTTAAGTCCTTGTATTTGAAAATTACCGTCCTTGTCAGCACGAGTAAATTTTACCAGTACAGAATCTTTTTTGGTTAATACAGAAATGACGGTGTTAGCTAAACTCCTGTTTTCTGAAGTGTCTTTTAAAGTTCCTTTTAAAGTCTGTGATTGTGAAAATGCTGAAGAAGCTATGAATAATAGCAGTAGGCCCGAAATTATTTTTCTCATGACGATAACAGTGGTTTAGTTTAATTGATCAATGGTCTTCGCAGGTAAGGATCAAACAAGTCGCTAAATTCCTTTATCTAATTGAATTATAATAGAAATAGCATTTAATTTTACGTTAAAGGGTTGTATATTCCATAAGCGGAAACCTGAAACTAAGACCGTATGACTCAAAAGAGTAAAAAATCCATAAACGGAAAAGAAGAAACAAGGGATCCAACCCCCAAAGCAGTACAAAAAAAGTACGAAGAAGAGAATTTTGTTGATACATCCAAAAACGTTTGGAACTATTCAATACTTACTGATGATGACGTAACAAATTATCAAAACGGCACGCATTACACTTTATATAAAAAATTCGGTTCACATTCTATCCAGGTGAATGATGTGTGGGGCGTTTATTTCTGTGTGTGGGCGCCTAATGCAAGTTCGGTTTCTGTAAAAGGAAATTTTAATGATTGGGCAAATCATACACATGAGTTATATCCGCGTTGGGATAAGAGTGGTATTTGGGAAGGCTTTATTCCTGGTTTTAAATTAGGAGAGGTTTATAAATATCATATAATCGGGTATAAAAAAAGAGCAATCGATAAAGGAGATCCATTTGCAAATTTTTGGGAGAAGCGACCATTGACAGCCTCTATTTCATGGGACATGTATTATGATTGGCAGGATAAGGAATGGATGAAGAAAAGAAAAAAACATAATTCATTGGAAGCACCATGGAGTGTGTATGAAGTTCACCTGGCCAGCTGGCAAAGGCCCGATAAAAATGATGAAGAATCTTATAACACGTATGACCAGATAACAGAAAGATTAGTCCCATATGTAAAAGAAATGGGATTTACCCATGTTGAGCTGATGCCGATAATGGAACATCCCTTTGATGGAAGCTGGGGCTATCAATGCACAGGTTTTTTTGCATCAACATCACGGTTTGGCGATCCGCAGGGACTAATGCGAATGGTTGATGCTTTTCATAAAGAAGGAATTGGCGTTGTACTCGATTGGGTTCCTTCACATTTTCCTTATGATGCGCATGGCTTGTTTATGTTTGATGGTGCCCATACTTATGAGTATGCAGATATGCGGAAAGGATTTCACCCGGACTGGAACAGTTATATTTTTAATTATAAAAGGGGAGAAGTAAAATCATTTTTAATAAGCAGCGCAAGATTTTGGTTTGATATATTTCATATTGATGGAATAAGAGTGGATGCTGTTTCCTCGATGCTAAAATTAAATTATTCAAGAACTCATGGTCAATGGGAGCCAAATGAATATGGTGGCGATGGAAATTTGGAGGCAATTGCTTTTATAAAAGATCTTAATGAAACCATATTCCGTGATTTTCCCGATGTACAAACAATAGCGGAAGAAGCCACTGATTGGCCGGGTGTTTCAAAACCAACATGGAATGGCGGACTTGGTTTTGGAATGAAATGGATGATGGGTTGGATGCACGATACACTTGATTATTTTAAAATTGATCCAATTAACCGGCAGCATCACCAGGATAAATTTGCTTTCAGCATGATGTATTATTATGATGAAAATTTTATGTTGCCTTTAAGTCATGATGAGATCGTACACGGCAAAAGCCCAATGCTTTATAAAATGCCCGGCGATGAATGGCAAAAGTTTGCGAACCTTCGTTTGCTATATTCATATATGTGGACGCACCCTGGGGGAAAACTTTTATTTATGGGCGATGAGTTTGGACAAACAAGTGAATGGAATTATAAATCAGAATTGGACTGGTTTTTGTTGCAACACGACGGTCATCGGTTACTGAAGGATTGCGTGGCGGATTTGAATAAATTATTGGTTACGGAACCGGGGCTTTTTCAAAATCAATTTAGCATTGATGGATTTGAATGGATTGATTTAAATCATCGGGCGGAATCAGTAATTTGCTACAAACGGAAAGGAAAGAAAAAGACAGACGATCTATTGATCATTCTTAATCTAACGCCAGTCGTTAGAAATGATTGGGATGTTTACATTCAGAACAAGGAATTTACGAAGGAAATTTTCAATTCAGACTCACGAAAATATTGGGGTACGGGGAACGTATTTAATCCTGATATAAGATCCGAACTCATTGATAAAGATCAAAAAACATATAAGTTGACACTGAATCTCCCACCGTTGGCGGCCATTGTGTTGAAATGATTTATTTTGGCCACAGTTGTAATAAATTATAAGGTTAGTAGTAATAAAATATAAAGGTTAAAGGCTATGATTTACCAACTTAAGAAATTACTTTTATGGGGAAGACCGTTTTTTTATAATCCTAATATACACCCTATGAGAGCCTTTTTACTCACCATCTTGAGTTTTGGAGTTGCAATAGCAACTTACTCGCAGACAGACAGTGCGAACTTTTTCTTTCAAAAAGCTTTAGCAGAAAAACAAGCAGGACGTAAACTTGAGGTTTGGAAAAACCTTGACAAAGCGTATAAGTATAATCCTAACGATAAAGCGATCGTTACAGAACTTGCTGATGTCTTAATGGGCCTGAACAAATATGCGCAGGCAAGAGAGATGTACCAGAAGCTGGAGCAAATGGGAGATAATTCGGCTGCATTGTATAAACAATTATTCAATCTTTCTTTTAATACAAAACGATTTGATGATGCTATCATTTATTCTGATAAATTGAAGAAAGCTGATCCTAATGAAAAAGTGGGTTACATGCTTGGAAAAATTTATTACGATAAAGATGATTATGGTCAGGCAATAAAATATTTGCAGATTGCAGAAAAGGAAGAGCCGAAAAATCCGGAGATACCTTACCTGATTGCACGTAGTTATGCAGACATGATGAACTACAAACTTTCGGTTCCCTATTTTGATAAGGCGATAACATTAGCTCCTGAAAAAAACAATTGGATATATGAGCTTGGTCTTATTTACTATGCAATGAATGCAGATAAAGAGTCATTGAAATATATTTTGCTCGCAGGTGAAAGAGGATATAAGAAAGACAACGATTACATGGAAAATCTTGGAGTTGCATATTTAAATGTCGGCAAGCTTGAAGAAGCCATGACTATTTTAAAAGATATTCTTGTAAAGAAGCCAAGCGATATGAATATACTTAATATGGTCGCCGAGGCTTATTATTATTCAGGCAAGTACCAGGATGCTATCGATTATTGGGATAAAGTTCTTACATACGATAAAACAAATGCACAATCACTTTATATGATCGGTATGAGTTACCAGAAAAAAGGGGAGAAGGAGAAAGGAGTTGCCCTTTGTGATAAAGCAATTGAAATGGATCCAGATCTTGCAAAGTACAAACAGAAAAAATCAATGCCGGGAATGTAAAAACATATGTATAAAAAATTGAAACCTCCGTTATGCGGAGGTTTTTTATTATGTAGTCAACTTATCAATTCTTTTTAGCTTTCGTTGCGTCGCACTCTTCAAGGTTCTGTTCTTTATTCAGCTTTTCACTTTACATTCTTTCCGGCACTTTTATTCCCAGCAAACCCATTGCTGATGCAATTACATTCGCCGTCATTTCAGAAAGTTTCAATCTGAGTTGTTTCTTTTCGTCCGATTCTGCTTTCATCACCGAATGTTCAGTATAAAATGCGTTAAACGTTTTTGCCAACTCAAATGCATAGATTGCAAGTACAGAGGGATTGTGTTCGGTTGCTGCTTGCTCAACAATTGTTGAGTATTGTTCAAGTTTTACTATAAGACCTTTTTCCAATTTTAAAAGGGTACTGTCGACTGTTGACTGTTGACTGTCGACTGGTTTCTCCTTTCTCAAAATTGATTTGATCCTTGCATGTGTGTATTGAACAAAAGGCCCGGTAAAACCATGAAAATCGATTGATTCTTCAGGATTAAAGATCATTCTCTTTTTGGGATCAACGCGAAGCAAAAAGAATTTTAATGCGCCAATTCCTAAAGTATCATATAACTCTTTCAACTCTGCACTTGTAAAGTCTTTCACTTTTCCCAACTCTTCTGTGTGCCTGCCGGCTATTGCCACCATTTCATCAACCATGTCATCTGCATCTACAACAGTTCCTTCACGACTTTTCATTCTTCCTGTTGGCAGCTCAACCATTCCATAACTCAAATGATAAATTCCTTCAGCACCCGGAAGCTTCAATTTTTCTGCGATCAATTTTAAAACTTTCAAATGATAATTCTGTTCGTCGCCTATTACATAAATACTTTCATTGGGTTTATATTGATCGAACTTCTGTTCAACTAATCCAATATCCTGGGTTATATAAACGGAAGTGCCATCTTTTCTCATTACTAATTTTTCATCCAGTCCATCAGCAGTCAGATCTATCCAAACACTGCCGTCTTCTTTTTTATAGAAAACACCTTTTTCCAATCCTTCTTTCACTATGTCTTTTCCAAGAAGATAGGTATTGCTTTCGTAATAGATCTTTTGAAAATCAGTTCCTATACGTTTATAGGTAATATCAAAACCTTCATATACCCAGTTGTTCATTTTTTTCCATAGAGCTATAATATCAGGTTTGCCGGCTTCCCAATCAAATAACATTTGTTGGGCAGCTTTCATGATCGGCGCTTCTTTTTCCGCTTCATCCTTGCTTTTACCACTTGCTACCAATTCTTCTATTTGTTTTTTGTATTCATTATTGAATTTTACATAGTAGTCACCAACAAAATGATCGCCTTTTTTTCCCGTGCTTTCCGGAGTTTCTCCATTTCCAAAAAGCTGCCAGGCGATCATGCTCTTACAAATGTGAATGCCCCGGTCATTTACTATGCAGGTCTTCGTTATTTCAGATCCATTTGCTTTTAAAATTTCCGCTACGCTCCATCCCAAAAAATTATTTCTTAAATGACCAAGATGAAGAGGCTTATTCGTATTAGGCGAAGAATATTCAACCATTACCTTATTGCCAGTATTTTTCTTCTTTCCAAAATTTAGATCTGCATAATTCTTTTGAAGAAACTCAACCCAGTAATTGTTTTGTACAGTCAGGTTTAAAAACCCTTTTATTATATTATATGCTGAAAAAAGATCAGTGTTATTATTTATAAGATGATCTCCGATCTCTTTACCAAGTTGCTCCGGTGATTTTTTTAATTGTTTAATAAATGAAAACAAGACCAATGTATAGTCGCCTTCAAATTCTGGTTTGGTCTCATTGATCTGTATATCTTTTTCATCAATGGTCAGACTATAAAGTTCCTGGAGTGTTTTTTTTGATGCCTTTCTTATTTGTTCTGCAATGCTCATCTCTTCTGTGATTTGTTATTCAATTGTTATTCGCGATGCCTGCAAAAATAGTAGTTTCCCAGCGGGTTGCATCTGCAAAAAGCAACCTGTATCTTTGACGGTTCATGAAAGAAGTGGTGTATAATATCAAGGACAGGATCATTTCGATCATTGATTTCTTTTACCCGCCTTTTAGCAAGCTGATGGATAAGCAAACTTTTCGTTATGCGGCTTGTGGTGGAAGCAATACTGCTTTTGATATAATTCTCTTTACGATCATACTTCACTATGTTTTGCATGAACAGGTTGTACATATCGAATCCATAGCCATTAGTCCGCATATTGCGGCATTCTTATTTTCATTTCCCATCACTTTTGTAACAGGTTTTTTCCTGATGCGTTATGTTGTGTTCCCCGAATCTGCAACAACGAGAAAAAGAGTGCAAATGACAAAATACCTCTCCGTGGTATTTGTATGTTTCCTGCTTAACTATGGCTTTTTGAAATTATTTGTCGAGTTTTT
>JBIOVR010000006.1:0-15913 GCA_044867875.1 Chitinophagaceae bacterium | reverse complement strand
AATGGTCCACTACCTGGTTTACCAATATGCCCCGTAATCAGGTTGAGATTGATCAACGAAAGATTCTTATTAACCCCGATCACACTTTGATTAAGCCCCATCGTCCACATCGTAATAAAACCTTTTGCATTGCCAATATAAGATGCAGCGAGACGAATATCATCTTCTTTTATTCCGCATATAATAGCTGCTTCAACAACCGTTCTTTCAAAAACAGTTTGCCTGTATTTCTCAAAACCTTCAGTATGATCTGTAATAAAATCAAAGTCAATATTCCCATCTTCGATCAAACATCTACCGATCGCATGATGTAAAGTGATATCTGTTCCCGGATTCAATTGCAAATGCACATTCGCCATTGAGCATGTCTGCGTTTTCCTTGGATCACTGATAATGATTTTTATAGCAGGATTTTTTTCTCTTGCTGCCTCAACTCTTCGCCATAAAATTGGATGACACCATGCGGGGTTGGCGCCGGCAACAAAAATGCAATCAGCCAATTCAAGGTCATCATAACTCACCGGCACACTGTCCTCACCCAAACTCATTTTATAACCTACCACCGCACTGCTCATACACAATCTCGAATTCGTATCAATATTATTACTGCCGATAAATCCTTTAATGAGTTTGTTTACTACATAATATTCTTCTGTTAAACATTGTCCGCTTGCATAGAATGCAACTGAATCAGGCCCGTATTTATCAATAAAAGTTTTGAATACAGCTGCTGTTCTTTCCAATGCTGTATCCCAACTTACTCTTTGTCTTGGTTGGCTGCGACTGAAACGCATTTCAGGATAAAGTAACCTATCGCTGTTATCATTAACAGTATAATGAAGATTCATTCCTTTACTGCAAAGCATGCCTTTGTTTACGGGGTGATCCTTATCAGCCTCCACGGTAATTCTGCCCAATGCATCTTTCTGCACATTGATGCCACAGCCGACACCGCAATAGCAACAGGTTGTTTTATACCCCCGTCCCCTAAAGGGGTGTTTAGAAAAGTCGTTTATAGAATTTGAATTATTCAATTATTTATTTCTATTTATTAAAATTCTCAATATTTATCAATCGTTACAAATAAGTAAGGGCTGTGCTTCAGCAAGCCCCCTTTAGGGGGTTTGGGGGTTATGCCGCAACTGCCTTTTCCATCTCATTACTTTCGATCACTTTATTTTCCATTACTTTCCGACTCATCAATCTTACTGTCAGTACAACAAGACCTACGCCAAACACAGCACCGCCTAAATACATGAATGCAGTTGCATACGACATTGATTTAAATAAGAACCCAATCGCCATAGCGCCAACATTACCACCGGCACCAACAATACCAGCGACACTGCCCACTGCTTTTGGATTTACAAATGGTACAATACTGTATGTTGCCCCATTAGCCATTTTCAAACACAGTCCAAAAAAGAACATCATTGTAATAGCAACTACAAGGCCACCGGCATTTGAAAACAACACGATGCCAACTCCCTCGAGCAAAAGAAGAATAGCTAGTAACGAAACTTTTCCATTAAATCCATATCGCCTGCCAACTTTATCAGAAACAATACCGCCCAATGCTCTTGCAAAAATGTTTATCCATCCAAAAATGCTGGCAAGCAATCCAGCAAAAATTAATGTGGCCCTGTAGTCATCATGAAAATAAGAAGCCGCAAAATTGTCAACCGTTATTTCAACACCAAAGCAAGCTGCATAAGCGATCGTCAACACCCATGTGCGATAGTCTTTTGCTGCCAGTAAAAAAGTATTTTCTTTTTTATCTGTTTCTTTAGAAGCCAATTCATCAAAATTTCCGGCGGGAGTATCTTTTGTATATTTCCAATATAACCGGGCCATCACTAATAATAATACACCGGGAATGATCATAGCGTATCTCCAACTATCATTAGTGCTTACCCAACCTGCACCAACTAAACCCGCCGCTATCAGCGGCATGACAATTTGTGTAGCGCCACCACCTGTATTTCCAAAACCGCCTGCTGTTGCATTAGCAGTACCCTTTATATTTGGGGCAAACATGACTGAGGTATGAAACTGTGTCAATACAAATGATGCACCGATAACACCGATACCCAGCCTGAATAATAAAAAGGTGAGATAACTATCTGCCAGCCCGATAAACATTACAGGAAAGGAACAGATCACCAATAACCATGTATAAACTTTTCTCGGACCATATTTATCTGTCAGCCTTCCGATGATCAAACGAGCAATGATGGTTGCGCTGACAGCAGCTATTGCAACATTTCCTTTTTGTGCTTTTGTTAAATGGAGTGATTCACTTACCAGTGGCATCAATGGTGCAATACCAAACCATGCAAAAAAGCAAAAGAAGAAAGTGAGCCAGGTGATATGAAAGGTTCTCATCTGAACACCTTTCAATGAGAAGATATTGAGTTTACTTAATGGTTGCTGTAATGAATTTTGCTCCATGACCCCGGTTTAATTGGTTAAAAATTATTTTATATCGTCTATTGAAAATTTATCAATCAGTAAATTCAGCAGCTTGTCATGAATAGCCATATAGGTTTCATCATGTACAATCTCTTTCTTATTGCGTGGCCTTGGCAATGGCACGTCAACAATTTCTTTGATAGTAGCAGCAGGGCCATTATTCATTACTATCACCCGGTCGCTGAGAAAAATGGCTTCTTCAATATCATGTGTCACCATCACAATAGTTTTCTCACGGTTGTCAAGATTCCAGAGTTTCAATAACTCGACATGCATATTGCTTTTTGTCAAAGCATCGAGTGCACCAAAAGGTTCATCGAGCAAAAGAATGGCCGGATTAATTGCAAAAGCCCTTGCGATTGCGACCCTTTGTTTCATACCACCGGATAACTGACCGGGCAGTTTGTCTTTATGTTCCCATAGGTTTACCATCTTCAGGTTATTTTCAACCAGCTCTCTTTTCTCTTTTGATGTTTTATCTTTTTTAGCAGAGTCAACTGCTTCATAAATGTTTTTATAAACATTCAACCAGGGCAGCAAAGAATAATTTTGGAAAACAATTCCCCTGTCAGGCCCGGGCTTGCTTACCAATTCTTCATTAGCATACACTTCACCACTGGTTGGTTTCACCATCCCGCTAATAGTTCCCATTAGTGTAGACTTACCACAGCCGGAATGGCCGATCAATGAAACGATCTCGCCTTTTTTTACACTTAATGAAATATCCTTTACGGCAGTATAAACTCCATTGGGTGTTTTAAAACTTACGTTTACACCCTTTATTTCAATATTATTCTTGTGTTTTCCAGTGTTTATTTGAAAAACCGGGGCTTCCATTTCGATAGTATTTTCCATGTCGGATTGGTTAAGACTGCTGAATAGGTTTTGTGATTTGTTCATGGTCTTTAATTTTTATGCTTTTTGTTTAGTGGCTTTGATGGAAGAATATAGTGAAACACAAAAAGGCGTCATGTATGTAAGCATGATCTTTATCGCATTCTTTCCTGTAAACTTTTCTTCAAACAATACATCGTAACTGTTGATCAGGTTCAACAATGTGCCTACTATAATTGCCACTAAAAAAGCGGTTGAAATATTCTTTTTATTCATACCGATCAATTTTATTGATGTTCTGTTATCACGATGCATAGCTGTATCTTTTTTGCAATGCCATGAATATCCTGTCAAGCAACAATCCAACAATACCAATAATGATAATTGCAACAATGATCTTGGCAATACTGCCGCCATTAAATCCTTCCTCCCAAACGAAATAACCAAGACCCATACCTCCCGATAACATCTCCCCTGCTACGATAACCATCCAGGCTACTCCAATTGATAATCGTAAACCAGTTAAAATATGAGGCAGCGTATAAGGCACTACGATCTTTGTAATGTTTTTCCATGTTGAAAATCCAAAAGCTTTACCAACATTTTTATGATCCTGCGGAATAGTTGCAACTCCAAAAGCTGTATTGATAAGCGTGGGCCATAGCGAACAAATAAATATCATGAAGATGCTGGCCTGAGGTGAATCCTGGAAAATAGCCAGCCCTAATGGAAACCATGCCAATGGTGAAACAGGACGAAGTATTTGTACCATCGGATTAATAATATTCATGATTATTTTATTCGAACCCATCAGCATACCGATTGGAATGGCAACCAGGCTGCCACAGCCGAAACCAATACCAACCCGTTTTAATGAGCTCAGCAGTTTTACTCCAATGCCTTTATAATCCGGATCATCCTGCATGGGGTTTTGAATTACTTCTTTAAATACTATCCAAGTATTTCGCGGCGATGGAATTTCATTTTTGGTAAGAGTTGAAATCAGTTCCCATATTCCACCCATCAATGCAATGCCAGCTAAAAAATAAAGCGCTGACCAAAGTGTTTTGAGTGAGAAAATATTTTTCAAGTTGTTCATTGTTTTTATTTTTTTTACCTAAAAAAAGGTTCAAAATATTTAAACCCATTTACTGAGCTAACGGCTATTCACTTTTCACTATCTCTTTGCCATTTTTAAATAGGCGGCAGCATTATTCGGGTCAAACTGCACATCATAAGTTGTTTTGAAAGCTTGCATATCCGGCTGAACAGGCACACTCATTTCTTTTGCCACCTCTGCATACAGATCACTTAATATTAATTTATCAGCAATGTTTTTATAATCGGGATCCGATTTTAAATAACCAAACCGTACATACTGCGCCATAAACCAAATGCCATAAGATTTCTTAGGTGTGTTTACAATGCCGTTATTATAAAACAGCATATAATCATCTTTGTATTTCTGTACTCCCAATTCGCAGCCGAGATCATAAGAACCTTTCAGTCTTGCTTCAATTACCTGCAATGGCGCATTTACATAATTTGGTTTCGAAAGCCATGATGCAGCTTTGGAACGATTGCCCATTACATCAAGCCATTTGCATGCTTCAATGATCGCCTTCATTACTTTTTTCAAATCTTCTTTATCAGTTGTGGCAAACTCAGCGTTAACCACCAATGCTTTTTCAGGATGATCTTTCCATATATCCTGTGATGAAATATGCGTGAAGCCAACATTCTGCGCAGCAGCCAGACCGTTCCATGGCTCACCGACACAATAACCTTCCATATTATCAACTCTCATATTAGCTACCATTTGTGGCGGAGGAATTGTAATGATGCCTACTGATTTTTGATTGATACCTGCAGCTGCCAACCAATTGCGCAGCCATATATCATGCGTACCGCCGGGAAAGGTCATAGCAAATGTTACTTCCTTACGACCCTGTATGTTTTTTACTGCAGCTGCTACTTTATTTACTTCTTTAAACCCTACCAGGCCGCAAAAATCTTTTGACAAAGTAATTGCCTGGCCATTGTTATTAAGCACCATTGCAACTTTCATTTCTTGTCCTGCTTTACCACCAATACCAGTATAAACAGAAAATGGCATGGAGAATAAACAATGTGCACCATCAATTTCGCCATTCAGTATTTTATCTCTTACAACCGCCCATGATGCTTCTTTTTCCAGTTCAACATCCACTCCGTATTTTGCAAAAAGACCTAATTCTTTGGCGACGACGAGTGGGGCGCAATCGGTGAGAGATATAAACCCCAGTTTTATTTTCCTGGCAGGCGGGGTTACTTTAAATGAGGATACGACAACAAACATTGTTGCTATCCCGATGAAAAGGATCGATCTTCTTATATTGAGTTTCATGTTTTCTGATTTTAATTGTTACTAATAAAATTCCGCTGTTCAATTTCACTACTGTTTGATGGCTACTGGTTTTGTATAAAAGAAATCTGGGGTAAACCGAATCATCGCATAAAACCAGTTCCCTGTTTTTTTATAGTTATCCGCCACTGCATCAGTTGTAGCCTGCCCTTTTGCGAACGTCATGCTGTTCTTTGCATTCATGATTGAATACCCGAGTTCGATATTGGTGAACTTGTTCATGTTATAGTTTAGTGTAAAATCAAGCTCATTGCCCAGGTTTTTATCAATGAATGTTCCATCGGCTTTTTTCATGTCTTCATCAATAGAAAAAAGATGAAAATCAAGACCTGCTGTTAATGTATTGCCAGTGTATTTGAATTTGAAATATGGATTTTTCAAACCACCAGCAGGAGAACCGGTGCCTACATAGAAATAATCCATATAACCCCAGTGGCGGTGTGGTGTTCCATACAACGGATCAAATTTTTCATCTTCAATAGTTGTCGCATCATTACCACTCAATACATCATAGCCAGGTGTAAAACTTATTTTTCCTTTTTGATAAATAGCAGAAGCTGTATAGTGATATGCTTTTTTCATTTCAACTCCATCCCTGTTTTCTCCACTCTGAGCATAGTAGGCAATCTGGATAGCAATTTTTCCAAAACCAGATGCATTACCGATAGTATGGTTTATCATTAAACCATAAGTGTACCGATGGTGAGTACCCGTATAATCAAATGGATCGGTTGGACCGGAAGGAGCAAACCTTCTCCCATAAACGTAACCTGCGCTTGCGCTGCCCACCGAGTCAATTTTATATTTTCCAAAATTGTCGTTGAAGAGAAGTGCTGAGAATTTTGTCTGGTTAAATTTTTTACTTACGTATAAACTGGTAAATGATTTATAATTCTGACTGCCACCATTCGTTGTTGGAGGGTTTGTCCACACTGGCGTACCGGTTTTTGTACTGTTGTTTGCTGCACTCCCCGATGGCGCCATTGGAAGAAGTCCCGCTGGGGTAGGAACTAATTCACCCAATGAATTTGTTACGTAGGGTGCTACATTGGAAGGGACATATGATGTATTGGTAATACCAAATGCATCCGAGTTTTGATTAAATGCATACCCGATATCAACCTGCCATCCTTTATGCACTGTTTTTAATAATGCCATGTCATGACGACGACCCTGCTGTAACCAATCGAGATTGCCGATCAGGCGAACATCGTCATAGCTCAGTTCCTGCCGTCCGATCTTGATACTCATCAAATCAATTCCTTTTGCTTTGATGGTTGTATCGGCTTTGTTGAATAAAGTAAGATCGGCCCAACCTTCATGCAGCATCAAACGGTTGCCATCAGCATTTGAAATTGTTGATGCATCCTGTCCCCATACTCTTACATCCTGGATGCTGGCGCCGAAGGTTAAGCGATCCCATTTGTAACCGAATGTCAATCTTGTCCGCTGTGAAGTAAACACAGCAGATTTGGAACCTTTTAATACAAGGTTGCCATAGCCATTGCGTACTTCGGTTCTGGGACGTAACTGGCCAACTAAAGTAAACTGGGCATTAGAAAATAATGCCATCAGTAGAAACCCTCCTGCTAAAGAAAGTAACCTGACTTTTTGTTTTTTTGCCATAGTTTTGTGTTTTGGTTTTAGATTGTTTGTCAATTTAGAATCACTGCCCCGGCCGAGCTTCCATTTCGAGTCGGGGTTTTTAGCTTTTTTATTTTTATGAACTAAGCTGCATTACTACTATCACCACTTCTTGCGTCGCACTCTTGTACATTCGGTTGATCATTCAACAACACTGTTCAGTCTTTTTGTCACCCTGAGCACAGCGAAGGGCTATTCACCGCTTACACCGATAAACACTCTTCCATTCTCCACTTTTACGGGAAATGTTTTAATGGCGCACATGTCTCCGTTCAGGCATTCACCCGTTTTCAATGAGAATGTTTTTTTATGAAATGGACAAGCCACCTTAGGCACGTCACCCTGTGCACCGATCATACCACGACTCAACGCCATTTGTTTTCGATGCGGACATTCATTTTGTGTAGCATACCATTCACCAATACGGGTAAAATAAAATAATGCGATCTGGTCATCATTGTGCTTTACACATACGCCACCATTTTCCGGTACATCATCTGTCATACATGCATAGATCCAGGTTGTTGCTGTAGTTTCTGCTATCATTTTGACAATAGTTTAGTAGTTGCTTTTCATAAAACAAGCAATCGTAAATAGCTTCAAATGGCATTACTGAAAAAACAAGCTATCGGTAAGAGTAATCCGCAGGGTATCAGATTCCTATTAGACATTATGGCAAATCAATTTGGTCAACCACATCACTTCCACTCTTTCGCTTTTTTCTGTTCTCTCATATCATCGAATTGAATGGTTGGATCTTTTTCTTCTGGTGCGTTTACAAAATGATTGAATCGCTTGCGGATCTCGGGTGTTTCAATCGCCACTTTCCATTCACATTGATAAGTATTCACATGATGTTTCATTTCCTGTTCCCATTGCTCATTCATACCAAGTGAATCATCGATCACAACACTTTTCAAATAAGCAAGTCCGCCTTCCATTTTATTCAGCCATGTAGCAGTTCGTGTAAGCGGCTCTGCTGTTTTAATATAAAACATCAGGAAACGATCAATATATTTTATACAAGTTTCCTCGTCTATATCTGATGCAAGTAATAAAGCATGTTGCGGCTTACTTCCCCCATTGCCACATACATAAAGATTCCATCCTTTTTCAGTAGCAATGATGCCAAAATCTTTACTCTGCGCTTCGGCACATTCACGAATGCAACCGCTTACGGCAGATTTAATTTTATGCGGAGCTCTTAATCCACGATATCGTTCTTCAATGCGTATCGCAAAACTTACACTATCATGTAATCCAAAACGACACCAGGTACTACCCACACAACTTTTTACTGTTCGCAAAGCTTTACCATAAGCATGACCACTTTCAAAACCAGCAGCGATCAGTTCTTCCCAAATAGTTGGCAGGTCATTTACATGTGCACCAAACATATCAATACGTTGACCACCTGTGATCTTTGTATAGAGATTGTATTTTTTTGCAACTTGCCCGATCACAATTAATTTATCAGGAGTGATCTCCCCGCCGGGAATACGTGGCACTATAGAATACGTTCCCCCTTTTTGAATATTAGCCAGGAATCTATCATTACTATCCTGCGCAGTGGCGTTACCTTTTTTCAGGATCATTTCATTCCACAACGAAGCAAGTATGGAAGCAACAGCCGGTTTGCACACTTCACATCCATGCCCTTTGCCCAAATGACTCAATACATCATCATAAGTTTTAAGCTCATTGATCTTTACCAGGTCAAACAATTCTTGCCTTGAATAATTAAAATGTTCACACACAATATTTCTTACAACCTTACCCTGGCTCTTCATTGTATGCAACATCAGGTCCTTCAACATCGGCACACAACCACCACAGCCTGTTCCCGCTTTTGTACATTTCTTAATTGCTTCTACTGTTTCGCAATTAATTTCGCTTACACTGCTACAGATGGAACCTTTCGTAACAGCTTCGCAACTGCAGATAAGTGCATCATCAGGTAATGTAGTAACACCAGCGCTATTTTCTTCACCGCCCCTTGCTCCCAGAATTACATCTTCCGGATTTGGAGGCAACACAACTTTATTCTTACATGTTTGCAAAAGCAAATTGTACTGCTCTGCATCACCAACTAATATCCCGCCCAATAAAGTTTTTCCATCTTCAGAAATGTTGATACGCTTATAAATACCCTTATTATTATCATTGATGGCAATTGTCTTAATTCCATTTCCAGAAGTAAATGGATCTCCAAAACTGGCTACATCCACACCAATTAACTTCAGCTTTGTACTCATGTCGTAACCTGTGAAAATTTTATGCCCGCCCGTTAAATTTCTTACAACAGTATCGGCCATTTCATATCCCGGCGCAACCAGGCCATAGATCATACCATTATGTAATGCACATTCACCAATCGCATAAATGTTTTCGTCGTTTGTTTGCAGTCTTTCATTTATTACAATACCGCCCCGAGGACCAACTTCTAGCCCACATTCTCTAGCGAGTTCATCTCTCGGTTTAATACCTGCAGAGATCACCAGCATATCAACATCGATCTTTGTATCATCTGAAAACTGCATCCCTTTTATACGATCATCACCAAGAATAGAAGTAGTGTTTTTATTAGTATGAATTTTTAAACCAAGAGTTTGCAATTTGCTTTTCAAAAGTTCAGAACCCACATCATCAATTTGTCTTGGCATTAATCGTGGAGCAAATTCAATAACATGTGTATCAGTAATACCAAGATCGATCATTGCTTTGGCCGCCTCTAAACCCAATAAACCTCCACCAATTACTGCACCGGTTTTAGATTTCTTAGCGTAGGCAGACATCATTTCAAGGTCCTCTATAGTGCGGTAAATAAATACTCCTTCTTTATCAACACCGGGAATTGAAGGGACAAAAGCAGAAGAGCCGGTTGCTATAATTAGTACATCATACGATGTTTCAATGCCATGAAATGATCTTATTGTTTTGCCGGAGCGGTTAATGTGTTGAACGGGGTCTCCGAGATAAAGAGTAATATTATTATCAGCATACCATGAGCCAGGTGCAAGGGAAAGCTCGGAAGCTGATTTGCCGGAAAAGAATTCACTAAGATGTACCCTGTCATAGGCGGGGCGAATTTCTTCTCCAAAGACTGTAATTTCATGTTGACCCGGAGCCTTGGCTATTAGTTTCTCACAAACCTTATAGCCAACCATTCCATTACCGATTATTAGTATTTTCAATGCCGCTACTTTAAGTGTGAAAAAAGCGGCAAGCAATCATATTAAAATATATTTTATGTAATACAACTAGCCAACATTTAAGAGCAAATATTCATAAAATATATCCTATTTCATAAAAATAAGATAATTTATACTAGACTACCAAAATTTAATTAATGTTTTATAAACATGATATTTTTTTATAATGTTTAAAATTGGCTTTAGATTTACCAACTATGAAAGTAAAAAAATTAAAATGCAATCTGGCAACCTGTTCAATGTGCAAGAGTTGCAAACCAGAATGGCATAAAGCTATTGATGTGAACAGGAAGCTGATACATTATAATAAAGGTGAATCCATTTTTCTTGAGGGCGATACTGTGAATGGTATGTATTTTATTTTTTCTGGCCTGGTAAAAGTTCATAAAAAATGGAGCGACAATAAGGAACTGATCCTTCGATTTGCAAAAGATGGAGCTATAGTTGGTCACAGAGGATTGGGTGGAGATACAATATACCCTGTATCAGCAACTGCTTTGGCAGCATCAGATATATGCTTTGTCGATCTTGATTTTTTTATGGCTACTTTAAAAGTCAACCCTGATTACCTGTTTGACCTAATGATGTTCTTTGCCGCAGAATTAAAAGATTCCGAAAAAAGAATGCGCAATATTGCTCACATGAATACAAAAGGAAGGATCGGTCAATCTCTAATCACCCTGCAGGATAAATTCGGAACAGATGCAGATGGGTTTATCAATATCGAAATTTCGAGACAAGACCTTGCATCCTATACTGGTACCACTTATGAAACACTTTTCAAGATCATGAACGAATTAGCTGAAGAAAAAGCTATTCATATTGATAGTAAAAGAACAAAGCTGTTGAATAAACCTAAGTTACTGGAGTATTGCAAGATTGAGTAACCCTCACATTTCCATTAGGAGTGCTGTTTAGCAATTTTACATACTCGCTGTTCTGCTTGAACATATCAAGCCCCATCCTGGTTGTCATATAAGGAGTATTCAGTAATCGATGGTTCATTTTACTGATTCGATATAATATCTTCCAGTGCTTTGCAATTTCTTTCCATGCCCAAAAAACGGAATGCCTGGGATCATAAATATGTGTTGGCTCACTTCCTGAGCCATTCAATTCTATAATGGAAAAATTTTTCCCCTGCTTTAATTCTTCCCAATCATTATAGCGAATATCAAGTCTTCCAAAATAAAATCCATCTACTTTTTTACAGATCGAATCAATTGTATTTGTCAGTTCATCATCGACCAGGTTGCTGTCATCCAGGAATTTTGCACCTCTTACATGGTTGCCATAAGGAACAATTATTAATTCTTTTTCTTTTTGTAAGATAATATTCATTTTTTCTTTTTCCTTAACTCTCAAGCTGGGCAATTGCAGAACTGCTCTTTTGTTTTTTAAAAGCAATTGTTCAACAGTTGAAATTCCATCACCCTTTACAGCAAGAAATTCTTTTTTTACTATTCCTGAAATATGTCCTTTCTCTTCATTTGGAAAACGATAATAAAATATGCCGATCTCATTTTTAAAGTGAACATATTCCTGGATAAGAAAATCAACTTTAGAATTTTGAACATAGGACGACAACTCATTTTCATTTTCTATTTTTTTCACCATCATTCCTTTCATGCCAATATCCGGCTTACCAATTAAAGGATATTTTAAGTTTCGCTGTTTGA
The DNA here is from genome assembly GCA_044867875.1 of Chitinophagaceae bacterium. Lineage (GTDB taxonomy): Bacteria > Bacteroidota > Bacteroidia > Chitinophagales > Chitinophagaceae > VBAS01. The sequence goes on along the minus strand of JBIOVR010000006.1, from coordinate 3,668 downwards.
TAAGTGTAAGAATATCCCGTAGTGATGAAGACGCTTTGAAAAAAAGAGTGACGGGATAAAACTCGAAGGGGATCAGGTCATAAACTTCTTTTTTTGATTCCATAAGAAACCCGCCGTTTTTTATGGTTGGATTCGAAGTATTAAAAAAGAAAAATGACCGTGCTCTTAAGCTAAGAAAAAACCAATAAAGAAATAAAGGCCCATATACTACATTGAATGGCCAATACTCCCAGTTAAATAATCTTATGAAAAAAGGTTGGTATAGGATTCTTTTCATTCAAATGCTTGCGATGACTGTAACAATTCAATTTTTATCTCTGACGATGTGTTGCCGCTAATATCAAGGTATTGGATGCATCCCCGATCTTTTGTAAGCAATATGCTGGCTATGCTTACAGTAGTATACATCCCAGCCCTTGTCATAAGGAGATCATTTTCTTTATCCCCGTCACCCGTAAAACGATGAAAATTCAGGATATCCTGTTGAGTAGGCATCGGATGATCATTTAAAAAAGAAGCAAACCATTGCTCTCTTTTCTTTATAACAAAGCCATCGTACAATGTTGCGGACGACCAGATATATGGCATGTTTATATTTAATTGTTTACAAAATTTTTCTGTCCCATCCCATCTGTATTCATAGAGGCAGTTATTTTCAAGTAAGACCAAGGTGAATGGTTCAATATCCTGCAGGTTGATTTTTGTAAATGTCACAGATGGCTTTTCTGTAGAAAATATATCAAGCAAAATAATTCCCCTGCTTAACCGGTAAGGAGGTTCGGCCGTGTGATTAATAAATGCTCCATTCAACAATACAGCTGCATCTCCATTCTCCTTCATTACTATCCATGTACCACCGGCATCTGTATCTTTTGGAAAAAATAATTTTTGTCCATTGTGATCAAACATTCCCGGGAAAATGGCGATTTTCCGGCTCAGTTTTTCGTCACGATTAGAGGTGATAAAAAATTTATCGTTTGAAGGTATAAAACTTACTGTGCACACTGCTGACGATATTTAACTGTTGAATAAGCTACTCCGAATTCTTCAGGTAATCTAACAGACGAGACTTCGTTTATCCCTACTCTTATTAAAGCCATGTGATGGATTGTGTGTTCCAGGTTATAAGCAAGCTCCCGGTAATAATTGGAAGAGATCGAAACAATTTCCAAAGGATCACAATAATCTTCTGCTTCAAGAAAAATATCTTTATTTGATCTGTCTATGTTCTGATAAATTTCTTTTAACAATGAAGAAGCCAACTCTTTATTATTCTCAATTTCAGGATCCCGTTTTCTTTTTTCATAGTTAACGACACCTGTATCATATCCTTTTTCAAGACATTGGAACAATTCAATTATATGCCTTACATGTTCACCGATAGTTGCATTCAGCAAAACATTACTCGGTTGCCTGTATTCATCATTGCTTAACTCCTCAAGGGTTTGGCTTAATTGAACAAATACTTGTTGAATAGATTGCTTGAGTATCATAGTCAGGTTGTTTGTTAAGGTTCTTTCAAATGTAGCACTAAAACTATTATTTGCCATCCTCGTAACTAACGTGTTATTCACAGTGTAACGGAATTTATTTATGTACGAAAGAATTTTATTCTCAGACTTCACCCCCTGGCCTATTAACATATTTGTTCTCTTTGCTAACCGTTAACAAATGACAAGAACCGCTGCCTTATTTTTGTCGTTATAATCCATAATGCGAGTCGCTGGGCAACCATATAAAATCTTTTTCTTCCTGCAGATCATCATATTTTCTTTTGTTTCTAAGGCCGTAACCGGTGGACCTGTTATTGACTCTGTACCGGAATTTGGAAACAAAAAAGAAATACCTCCTCAATTTGAAAAGCCCATCCTTACCGCTTTATCTTATTTTCCTGAATTAAAAAATGTACATATTGTTTTTAGAATTAAAAAAGCATACTCGGGTTTTACTACAAAGCCAAATTTTGCAGGCGTATTTAAAAGAAAGGATCACCGTACCTATATAATTACGATCAGCAACGAGACAATTGATACGTTAAGGCCTCTTCTTCTCCAGAACCTCACATTCGAACAACAGGTTGGTGTTATCGGACATGAATTAAGTCATGTAGTTGATTTCAACAGCAAAAATTTTCCGCAGACAATTGGTGTAGGCATCGGTCATATTTCAAAAAAATACCTGGATAAAATGGAATTTAATACTGACCGGATCTGTATTCAACATGGTCTTGGAAAATATCTTTTTGCTTACAGTAAGCATGTAAGGGAAACAATGCATGTTCATAATTGGCGCGGCAGTGACTATGTGAATAAAGGAAACGGAAATGGAAAGTATGAACGATACATGAACCCCGACACAATAGAAAAGACAATGCAGGAGATGCAATCTCATTAATTCTTCTAAGCGATCACAGATCGATCTTTACCTGTACTATATTGCCCGGTTGTTTTGTTCCTTCATTTGCAATAAACAGATCGCCGGCAGCATTAAATGCTATCCCCTCGGGCTGTGCAAATTCTTTACTATTTAATGTATATAATTTCTTGATATTTCCACCAACATCCATGATCAGCAACTGTGGATTACGTCCATCGACGATATATATATCGCCAGTGACAGGATGAATTGAAATGCCTGAAGGATTTATCGTGTTTCTCTTCTTTTTATCCGAACCGCTTCCAAACACTTTATTCTGCAGGTCTATTTTAAAAACAGGTTGCTGATCCATTTTTTTTGAATTCAAATCAAATGCATAGATGCCTTTATAATTTTCTGTACCTGGCTCGACACCTTTGATAGCTATTAACAACCTGTTATTTTTCTTATCGTAACAAAGTCCTTCGGGATCTTGCTTCGTAGTTAACTGCGTGCTATATTCTTTTACTGAAGGCTTTGCTGCATTCATGTTGCTCACTTCAAATAATTTTCCATCGGCCCGTAAAACCCAAATGGTTTCACCAACAACTGCCAGCTCCTCATAATCTCCTGGAGCGCCAAATGAAATTTCCTTTTCAACTGATGATGTTGTGGCATTATAGATAAATATTTTTCCCAATTCATCCTGGACACAGGCAAACCGCTGCCCATCGATATATGAGATCCCTGATATTTCGGCCAGGTCTTTAGGCATGTCCCATTTTTTAACGATTGTTATGGCGGCATTCCCTGATCCATTTCCATTATTTTCTCCCATATCAATTTTTGTTTCATCTACAAAAAAAGAGTCACTTGTTTTAAGAATAAACATTCCCAACAATCCGGCCAATAAAACTGGCGTTTTAAACATCTTCATTTTAAATTTCTTTATTGTTCTTTTTGTTATTGTCAAAGTTAATTGGGAATATTCATTCCACGTTTTAGGAACTGCTGTTGCTATGAAAAAATTATGCCTGCTGATAGAAAAGTTGGCATAATTTTATCTTAGTAATCCATTAAAAAATGAAAATCTCAAAGACTAGCATTTATTTAACCATTGCACTAATGGCCATGACTGGCTGTAATGATCAAACAGAAACACAATCTCAGAACACAGAATCTCACTCCCAGGACAATAAACCAAAAGATACGACCAAAAGCAATGAGCCTACTATTGAAAAACCTGCTGTTGAAAAAGAAACATATACTTTTCAAAAGACATTACAATTTAAAGGTATATCGTTCGATGTAAA
>JBIOVR010000005.1:0-3491 GCA_044867875.1 Chitinophagaceae bacterium | reverse complement strand
GGCAGGTATTATAACACCATTTGGTGGAATTGCTTTTATCGCTGGCTGGTTGTTTTTATTTCTTGCGGCAATGAAAAAAAGTGAAAGATCATAATGGCAATTCAAGTTTTGTTTCAGTGCCATTGTTATTAGAGATGGTATAGCTTCCGCTAATTCCTTTCATTCGTCTTTCAATATTTTTAAGGCCATTTCCAAAGCGCCGAATTTTTTCCTGCTCGATCCCCACACCGTTATCAGCAATTTTTATATTGAAATTATGATCTACTTCAATGTCAATTTTTATCCGGCTGGCCTTAGAATGCTTTAAGGCGTTGTTCAATGATTCCTTTACACATAAAAAAATATTTCTTCTTTTATCACCGCTGATCTCATGAGAAGGAATTGTTTCCGGCATATTAACCTTACATTCTATCTGTGTTCCGTCAAAAAACTCAATTGTATAGGCCCTGATATAGGAGATAAGACTATCGAGTGTATCGTTGCTGCTGTTCATACTCCATACGATCGCATTCATTTTATTCAGCACTTCATTGGCGGAGTTGGATATTTTTTCAATTTCAACAGGAATGTTTTCTTTCATTTTATTTTTTGCGATCTCACTCATCAGGCGGATTGTTGTCATTCCTGAACCGAGTTCATCATGAATGTCAGCGGAAATTCTTTCTCTTTCTTCCTGGTGAGCCTGCATTACAGCCACTTGTTTTTCCAGTTCCTTTCTTTCGTTTTCCGTTTTCAATCTTTCTCTCTCTGTTGTTTGCTCTATCAATTGAGTTCTATTCTTATAAGTAAGCCCCATCAGGAAAAAAATAAGCTCGATCAAGAGGCCTACTTCATAAAGGATCAATGAACTATTCAGTATGCCCGGTAAATGTAATTTGCGGCCCCCTAATATTGTCAGCAGTGATAAAAGAGAAAAAACTAAATAGAGAAGATTTCCCCAAAACAAATAACGCAAAAGTTTATGTCGCCAGTTTTTTAATGCATAAACCAGGAACACCACGATCATAATTACCAATACGTTTTTTGCAATAATATTTTCCAGGAAATTTTCCCAGTAATAATCAATGGAACTATAATGAATATATGAATACAGCAGGGTGACTGCCGCTAAAAAAACGATGCCGCCTATATAAAGCTTGTGAAGAAATGGAAAATTTCTTTTTGTTTCCAGGAACCTGATCATAAAAGCCATATAAAAACTGATCCCAAGGATCTGGAGTACAAAATCCATGTACGATTCAAAGAAAAAATTACTTTCAGTAGATCGGTTGTAATAAAATTGTTTTGTAAACAGCATGAGCCCAAGAAAAAAAGCAAATGCAGCATAATAGAGAAATTCCCTATTTCTTCCCTGTAAAAAATTAGCAAGTGAAAAAAGAATCATCATCATGAATAAGCCGCAAAATACATAAGTAAAAAGCCTGACATCAGTGTGTTCCATTTGTAATTTTGCTTCAAAGGCTTCTATATAATTTCGCCTGAAAATATTAGGAGAAAATGAACTTGTATATGTTCTTAATGGGTAGCATTCGGCAAGAATAGTAAGTGTATCATGCGGTAAAACACTAAATAATCGATAAGAGATGCTATCACTGATAATAGGAGCGATCGCAGGCAAGGGCGTGGCATTATTGTTCTCTATTTTATACAGAATTACATTATCAAAAAACAGGTCAGGAAAAAAATAAAGACTGTCTGTTGTGCCAGTATTATTTGCTATTGAAAAACGGGCAAGAAGTTTTTTTGAAACATTTTGAGCTTTAACATGGGTGATCTTTAAAGGATCCCGGGACAAAATAGTTGAATCGTAATTGGCTTCAACACTAAAAGATCTTGGAACAAAACCTGCCGGAATCTTTTTTAATGAATATATATCCGCATCCCAGTTGAGGGTTATTAATGTATCAGGATACTGGCAAAATGCATTGTTGGCAGTAATTAAAAAAATAAAAACAAAGAGAAAGCTCTTTGGCAAATGTTTGGTTTTGGTGGTTCGGTTTGATGGTGATCTCATTCTGTTTCCAGGTGCAGATCAAATATAATAAATGCCTGTTTCAGATGCCGGTTTTTTTCATATCGGTTTTGGCCTTTTACGAGGGTGATTTTACAATAAAATTGTGGAGATGTTGAAAACATGAGCTATCCATTGTAGAAGGCTTATTATTATCTTTGTTCATATGGCCAATAAGCTGAAAGGCAATTCCACTAAAAATCCTGTGGCGAGACCGGGAAAAACCAAGTCGGAAAAACTGAAACCGGAGAAAGAAGAAAAAATAAACCTAAAAGAGCTTGCCAGGGATGAAAGAACCTGGAAGATTGTCGGTTTTGTATTTCTTTTCTTTGCATTTTTCCTTTTCATAGCGTTCATCTCCTACTTTTTTACATGGCGAAATGATCAAAGCGAAATAAAGAACGGGCTTTCTCTTTTTGATCCGAAAGCAAATATTCAGAACCTCCTCGGCGTACTAGGAGCGTTTATTTCTTATTTTTTTATTGATAATGGATTTGGTGTAGCGTCATTGCTGATCTGTACCTTTTTCTTTGTTGTTGGAGTTAATCTTCTTTTCAGAAAAAGGGTTTGGTCCGTTTGGAAAAATCTTCGATATGTTACCATCGGGATGCTGGTGTTATCTGTTTGTATGGCTTTTATGTTTGGGACAGTAGGTGGCAGTCAATTTCCGTTTGGCGGAGCAGTGGGTAATATGATCTCTGATTGGCTGAAAAAAATTCTTGGGAACGTTGGAACTGCGGCGCTACTACTTGTAGTTGCAGTATCATATGTTATATGGCAATTTAATCCTGCGTTTAATGTACCTAAAATGCCAAAACGCAGAAGCGTTGATGAAGAGAAACCAGGAACAGATATTACAGAAGAAAAGGTTGTTCCGGTTATTGGCAAAACGATCAATGATATTTATGCTCAAAATGGCTCAAGAGGAAATAGTTTAAAATCAAATGGAGATACACTGGTGCTTTCACCATCTCTAACTAATAATGATCAACCTGGCTTTCAACTGATCGAAAGAGATGAACCAGTTGTTGAAATAGTGAAGGAAAAGCCATTACCAATAATTCCGATCGAAGAACCAATACAAACTATTCTACCCAAAGAAGAAATAAAGCCAGTAAGGAAAACTGCAAAACAAAACAGTGAGGCAGATATTGCACTTGAAATAAAAGAAGTTCCCAATGAGCCTGTTGAAGAACAAGAAGAAGGAAATGAAAAAGAAAAAGGGTATGAAGAACTTCCACCTTATGAACCTACACTAGATCTAAGAGATTATCGCTATCCTGTATTAGATCTATTGGAAACTCATGGCAGCGAAAAAATTGTGCAGGATGCAAATGAGTTAGAGAATAACAAGAACCAGATCATTGGTACTCTTCGCAATTACGATATCGAGATACAAAAGATAATGGCAACTGTAGGGCCAACAGTTACTTTATATGAAATAGTTCCAGCTGCTGGTATTCGTATTTCGAGAATAAAA
>JBIOVR010000004.1:0-7280 GCA_044867875.1 Chitinophagaceae bacterium | reverse complement strand
TTTTATTTCGCCTTGCACATTTTCTTTTATTATATCCAGCATTTCTTCAAAAGTGTAAAGTTCATTTACTCTGCAATCCACCACGTATTTGCATTGAGCTGGTACTACATTATGAGCTTTATTATCTGTTTCAATCACAGTAACACTCATTTTATTTGGTCCTAGCAGATCAGAGATCTTATCAAACTTATAGGAATTGAACCATTCAATATCTTTTATAGCTTTCGTTATCGCATTATCGCCCTCTTCTCTTGCTGCGTGTCCGGCTTTTCCATTAGCAACGCAATCCAATACCATTAGCCCTTTTTCAGCAACAGCCATTTGCATTTGTGTTGGCTCACCAACAATGGCAAAATCAATTTTGCCTAGTTGTGGTAATAACACTTCAATTCCATTATGCCCGGATATTTCTTCCTCTGCAGTCGCAGCAAGAACAATATTATATTTCAAGCTTTCTTTTTCATAGAAATAAAGAAAGGTCGCGATCAATGATACCAGACTTCCCCCTGCATCATTACTTCCAAGACCAAAAAGCTTTCCATCTTTTTCAATAGGAGAGAAAGGATCAAGTGTATAGCCCTTATTTGGTTTTACAGTATCGTGATGTGAGTTTAATAAAATTGTGGGCTTAGAAGCATCATAGTATTTATTCTTTGCCCATACATTGTAGAGGAATTGTTCTGTCTTTACTTCATGAGTTTCAAGAAAAGTTTTGATAAGAGCAGAACTATTATCTTCTTCTTTGCTGAAAGAAGGAGTAGCGATCAATTGTTTTAAAAGGTCAATTGCATTTGCCTGTAATATGGCGACATCCTTACTCATTATTTATTGTTGTTCCGGCTGTACCCTTCATTAATTTATCCAATTCCTCGGCCTTTCCAATGATCACTTTGTTCACGCCACTTTTTAAAGCTGCAAAAGCATTATCCAGTTTTGGTATCATGCCTGCAAATATTTTTTCTTTTGCTTTTAGTTCTTTATAATAATTCAGGTTGATACTTGAGATAACTGTGTTTTCATCATCTGCATCCATTAATACACCACTTTTTTCAAAAGAGTAAATAAGTTTTACTTCATATTCATCACTCATTGCTTTTGCAATTTCATGGGCAACAGTATCTGCATTCGTGTTTAATAACTGCCCGGTCTGGTCATGAGTGATGGGTGCAAATACCAGGGAAAGATTTTGGTTCAATAAATTTTTTAATAATGGGGCATTAACCGAATCAACATCGCCAACAAATCCATAATCAATTACCGGGTGTTTTCTTTTATGTGCAAGAATTATATCACCATCCACACCGCTTAAACCAATCGCATTGCAATTAAAACTTTGTAATTGTGCAACGATATTTTTATTTACATAACCAGCATAAACCATCGTCACGATCTTTAGTGTCTCGGCGTCAGTGATTCGTCGCCCTTCTACGAGTTTTTGTTCTACTCCCATTTTCTCTGCAAGCTTTGTTGCCAGCTTGCCACCGCCATGTACTAATATCTTTTTTTCGTCAATTGCAGCAAATGATTGCAAGAATGAAGAAAGTTTTTTTTCATCATCAATGATATTACCCCCGATCTTTATTACATAAAGCTTATTCATTCCTTCGTAAGAATTCTGCAAGTACGGCCTGTGCAGCCCAAACCCTGTTTGATGCTTGTTGCGTTACAATGCTCATTTCTCCATCCAGTATTTCATCGCTTAACTCAACATTCCTTCTCACGGGTAAGCAATGCATCACTTTCGCATTATTTGTAACAGCCCAGCGTTTATTTTTTAGTTGCCACTTTGGATCATTGGTATAAATTTTACCGTAATCATTATAAGTGCTCCAGTTTTTTACATATACAAAGTCGGCTCCTTTCAAAGCTTCTTCCTGGTTATGGGTGATCGTTGCGCCTTTTGTAAATTCTTCACTCAACTCATAATCTTCAGGATGTGTGATCACAAAATCAGATTTACCCCACGCATTTACCCATTGAGAAAAACTATTTGCCACACACTGCGGCAATGGTTTTACATGCGGAGCCCACGTCAAAACGATCCTCGGTTTACGAGCTGATTCCCATTTATTGAGTTCTTCCGTAATAGTGATGATGTCTGTTAAAGATTGTAATGGATGTAGTGTGGCGCTTTCTAAACTTACTACTGGTATGCCAGCGTACTTAATAAACTGTTTTATATAAAGCTCACTGTAATCGTCCTCACGGTTCTTCAATGACGGAAAAGTACGGATCGCAAGTATGTCAAAATATTTTCCAAGAATTGGTGCTGCATCTTTTACATGCTCAACAGTATTGCCACTCATGATCGCTTCATCTTCAAATTCCAATGCCCAACCTTCTTGTCCCACATTGAAAATGATACACTCCATTCCGAGGTTTTGTGCTGCGATCTGTGTACTCAGTCTTGTTCGCATACTCGGATTCAGAAACAAACAACCAATACGTTTGTTTATGCCAAGCGATTTATCCGAGAGGGGATTAGTCTTATAGGCCAGGGCTGACAATACTAATGTATCGATCTTTCTTACATCATTAACTGAAATGAACTGTTTCAATTTTCGAAAGTTTATTTTTAACTAAGCTATTGTGCTACTATTAAACTTTTGTTGCGTCGCACCCTTCATCTTTCTGTTCTTCACTCATCATTAAAGCCGCTCGTTTATTTTTTAGTTTGCTTCGGCTTGCCATCAAGAATCATTCAATCTCTAAAGTCTCCCGGCAATCCTCGCAATGACGAAGGGTCGTTGGTGTTCGTCATTGCGAGGCCGCTTTCTAGGTTCGTGTGCGGATTTCGTCCATTAAGGCCGAAGCAATCTAAACGAAAGAAATCTATATCAGCAAAGAACTTCAGTTTGCAGTCTCCTGCAACAAAGCAATTTCCTCTTTTATAGAATCAATGAACTGTTCAGCATCTCTTTTCTTCAACGCAAGACTGGGTAATAAACGGATAACATTAGGCTTTGCCTCACCGGTAAATATTTTCTGGTTCCAGAGCAAATTCTTCTTCAGATCCTTTAATTCTTCCGGTACATCAAAACCTATCATCAAGCCACGACCTCTTACATTTTTTAATTCAGGAATTGCTTCTAGTTCATCTCTTAAATATTTTCCAACCAAAGTAGCGTTACCCATCAGTTTTTCTTCTTCCAACACCTCCAGAACAGCAAGGGCAGCAGCACATGCAAGATGATTACCGCCAAAAGTGGTTCCGAGTTGAAAATGTTTTGGTTTTATATGCGGAGCTATGATAATACCTGCAACAGGGAATCCATTTCCCATTCCTTTTGCCATTGTATAAATGTCCGCATTCACCCCGGCAAAATCATGACTAAAGAATTTGCCAGTTCTTCCATAACCGCATTGAACGCTATCAGCAATATAAACAGCCCCGTATTCATCACAAAGCGAACGGATCTTTTTCAAAAAGCTGACATCAGCCACATTAATTCCGCCAACACCCTGGATGCCTTCGATGATCACAGATGAAATTTGTTTGCCATTCTTCTTAAAACATTCTTCTAATGCTTGCTCATCATTTAAAGGAAGAAAGATCACATTATCGGTTTCATTAACAGGAGCGATATAATTCTTATTATCAGTAGCAGCTACTGCCAATGATGTTCTGCCGTGAAAGGATTTACTGAAAGCAATGATCTTTTTTCTTCCATTATGAAAAGAAGCCATCTTTAGCGCATTTTCATTTGCTTCTGCACCGCTATTACAAAGAAAGAGCTGATAATCTTCCTTGCCAGAAACTTTTCCCAATTTTGTTGCAAGCTCCTGTTGTAGGGGGATTTTTATTGAATTTGAATAGAAAGCAATTTTTTCCAGCTGCTCTTCAATCCTTTTCACCCAATGCGGATGAGTATGACCAATGCTAATGACAGCGTGTCCGCCATATAGATCGAGATACTGCTCACCTTTATCATCCCATACATAAGAGCCTTTCGCTTTTACGATAGTTACATCATTGATCGGGTATACATCGAATAAATTCATAACTCACTAACCGTTTTTACGGATTTTGGTTTTATAGTTTAAAAATAATTTGCTTTAAGGTTCAATCCTATTGTTTCATCAAGCCCAAACATAAGGTTCATATTTTGTACAGCTTGTCCGCTTGCACCTTTCAATAGATTATCTGTAACAGAGTGAACAACTAATTGACTTCCGACCTGCTCCAATTGAATGATACATTTATTAGTGTTTACAGCCTGTTTCAGAAATACTGGTTCCTTTGTTATATGCGTAAATGGATGACCTGAATAAAAATCCTGGTAGAGTTTGTTAAGTTCAATAAGACTTAGATCGCATGGTAGTTGCGAACTTATAAAAATGCCTCTTGTAAAATCACCACGCCATGGAACAAAGTTTACATGGATGTCACCTGCAGGTTGCAATTGCTTTAATGATTCACCAATTTCCCCAAGATGCTGATGCGATAATGTTTTATAAGCTTGTATATTATTTTCTCTCCAGCTAAAATGTGAAGTTGCACTCAGACTTTGTCCAGCACCCGTGCTGCCGGTGATGCCAGTTGTATAAACATCTTTCAGCAAACCAGCCTTAGCGAGAGGTAGTAAACCCAATTGAATAGTTGTAGCAAAGCAACCGGGATTAGCAACATTGTTTGCTGTTTTGATTTGTTCCCTGTTCAATTCCGGAAGACCGTAAACAAAGTTGCGAGCTTCATGCTTTGAACTTGGAGATAACCGAAAGTCATTTGCCAGGTCAATTACTTTAACCTGGTCAGCAATTTTATTTTCTCCTAGAAACTTTTTTGACTCTCCATGACCCAGACATAAAAACAAAATATCAATGTCATCATTCAATTCACCTGAAAATTTCAACTCAGTGTCACCAAGTAGATCCTGGTGAACTGAATGAACAGGCTTGCCAGCATTGCTACGGCTATGAATAAAAGAAACAGATACACCCGGATGGTGGATCAACAAACGTATGAGTTCGCCACCCGTATAACCTGCTCCGCCGATTATGCCGACCTTAATTGCCATTATTGTCTTTGTTTACTGCGTTCCAGATTGAAGTTTGGTTGCCGAATATTTTTGAAAACCCTCTTACATCATCGCCTGTAAAACCTGTATTCATTTCCCCATATTTACCAAACTTGCTGTTCATCAGGTCATATTTACTTTCAATACCAATAATTTGAAAACGATATGGCATTAATTGTACAAATACATCACCGGTTACATTTTGCTGACTGTTTTCCAAAAATGCCTCAATATCTCTCATCACCGGATCCAATATCTGTCCTTCGTGCATCCAGTTACCATAAAACTGTGCCAATGTATCCTTCCATTGCAATTGCCATTTGGTCAACACATGTTTTTCCAATGCATGATGTGATTTTAGAATTATCATCGGTGCGGCTGCTTCAAAACCGACACGTCCTTTTATACCAATGATCGTGTCGCCAACATGAATATCTCTTCCGATGCCATAAGGGCCAGCAATTGATTGTAAATATTGAATTGCTTCTGATGGATGAGAAAACTGGTTGTCATTCACGCCTTTCAACTCACCTTTTTCAAATTGAAGTTTTACTTCTTCATTTCCTGTTTTAGTCACTTGAGTAGGCCACGCCTCTTCAGGTAACATGCCTTTGCTGTTCAACGTTTCTTTCCCACCAACACTTGTTCCCCACAACCCCTTATTGATCGAATACATCGCCTTTTCAAAATTCATCTCAATGCCTTTGCTTTTGAGATAAGCGATCTCTTCTTCGCGACTTAGTTTCAGATCACGGATAGGAGTAATGATCTCTACTCCGGGAATCATGATATGGAAGATCATATCAAATCTTACCTGGTCATTGCCGGCGCCGGTGCTACCATGAGCTACTGCTTTCGCATCTAACTTTTTTACATGCTCAGCAATATGCAATGCCTGGCTTAATCTTTCTGCTGAAACAGAAAGCGGATAAGTGTTATTCTTCAGGCAATTTCCGAAAATGAGATATTTGATGATACGATCGTAATATCCTTTTACCGCATCGACAGTAGTATGTGTTTTTACACCAAGCTTGTAAGCATGTGCTTCGATCTTTTTTAATTCATCTTCTGTAAAGCCACCTGTGTTTACAATAATACTGTGTACCTCGTAGCCTTTTTCTTCGGTGAGATATTTTACACAGTAAGTTGTATCGAGACCACCACTAAAACCAAGTACAATTTTTTCTGCCATTTCTTTATTTGTTGAATAGAATTACTGAACGTATAAGAGTGCGACGCAACTTAAGTTGAATAGTAGCAATGTCGCCGGGCCTATAATTATATATTAAAAAAATATTGTAGAAACGATTTCTGTTGTGAACCACTATTGTTACCATTATCTTCTTTCTTTTTCAAGAATGGTTTTAATAGTTTCCATCGTTTGAATTGGAGCAATCGTTCGAGACCGGTTTTATTTTCTTCAAAGAATTGCGTTGTTTCTTCCGGCTTGTAATGATCTTTTGGATCGTATAGCATCGCAGTACACATACAATTCTTTCTATCCTTGCTCATAAGTATCTCATAATTCACGCAGCTTTTGCAGCCGGCCCAGAAGGCTTCGTCTTGTGTAAGCTCAGAATAAGTGACAGGTTCGTAACCCAATTCACTATTGATCTTCATGACCGCAAGCCCGGTAGTAAGACCGAAAATTTTCGAATCCGGATATTTTTCTCTCGAAAGGTTAAATATCTTTTTCTTGATTGCTTTCGCAACGCCTGTCTTCCTGTATTCGGGTGCCACGATCAATCCGCTATTTGCTACATACTCGCCATGACTCCATGTTTCGATATAACAAAAGCCAACCCACTTGCCATCTGTTGTAACAGCAATGACAGCCTTACCTTCTTTCATTTTATCGGCAACGTATTCAGGACTACGCTTGGCAATACCTGTTCCTCTTGCTTTAGCACTCTCTGCCATCTCATCAGTAATGGCTTCTGCATAATGTACATCATCAGGAGTGGCTACACGAATAATTATATTTTGATTGTCCAACTTAGAAATATTGATTTGATAAGGATGACCAATCCGATAATCAATGCGGGGTGCAGTTCACTGACAGGGACCATGGTGAGGGGCTCGTCCTGTCAGAATACACGTCGAGGTCGGGGAGAAAATGCAAACACATCAAAGCCTACTGTATATGCTATGACAGCATAAGTGGCATGGAATGCAAATTGTTTAGTATGTGTCAGAATGTTACGCATTTGTTTCTAACAAATTGTAAATTGAGTACAAATGTATAATAATAATTGTTTTAAA
>JBIOVR010000003.1:0-7447 GCA_044867875.1 Chitinophagaceae bacterium | reverse complement strand
TTCAATGAAACAAGACCATCACTTTTAAAACCAATGTTCAATACCACATCAGTTTTTGTAACACCTACCACAAGTCCTTTGATCATCTCACCATCTGTGATCTGTACGAAAGTGTTATCATACACTTTTTCATACTTCTCTTTTTCTTCTTTGGTGTAAGATGTAACGTTACGTTTGTCAACACTCCAATCGAAATCATCATGAGCGGAAGGAGGAGCCGCTTCAACAGGTGCAGTTGTTGTCGCTGTAGTTGCCTCTCCCGATAAATCGGGACCAGCAGACTCCTGTGCATCAGCGTTTAGTTGTTTAAAATACAATTTGAAAAACATGATAAAATTGTCCGGGGTTTATCCCGATAACTATCGGGACCGGAGGGCGGCAAAGATAGGGCAAATAGTTCTGAGTCGAGAGTTCAGAGTTGAGAGTTTTTTGGTAATAAACCCAGCTTTAAAGCCTTGATTTGGCAGCCGTTGCGTCGCACACTTGTACGGTTTGTTGGCTATTCAGCTTTATTTCTCAGCAATACTTTTCGCCGCAACAAATCCACTCGTCCATGCATGTTGAAAATTAAAACCACCTGTTATTCCATCAACGTCCAGCACTTCACCAACAAAGAAAAGATCAGTAACTTTTTTACTCATCATTGTATTTGCATCCACTTCATTCAATTTTATCCCGCCCGCAGTTACAAACTCTTCTTTAAAGGTTGTTTTGCCTTTTACTTCGCATTCATAGCTGCAAAGATTTTTTATGAACTTGTTTTGTTCAACCGAAGGAAGATCGGCCCATCGCCATTCATTTTTTATTCCTGATTGTTCAGCAAAAAATTCCCATAATCTTGATGGCAAACCAAAAGAATTTTTATTGATGATCTTTTGTGAAGCGTTCGTATTTCTTAATTCCTGGAATCTTTTTCTAAGAGTTTCCTCATTATAATCCGGCAACCAATTCACACTAATTCCAAATTCCCAATTCCTTTCTTTTAATTCCCTGGCACCCCATGCACTCAATCTCAACACAACCGGACCGCTCAGCCCCCAATGCGTAATGAGCAATGGTCCTTCTTCTTCCAACTTAGTTCCAATGATCTTGACTTTAGCTTTTTCAACACTTACTCCCATCAATTTTGTAATTGGATGTTTAGGCAAGTTAAATGTGAACAAAGAAGGAACTGGTTCTTCAATTGTATGACCTAGTTCTTTCAGCCAATCAAACATTGATGATTTTGGATAACCTCCGCTTGCAATACATACATAGTCAGAAGTCAGGAGTCGTGAGTCAGAGAGTTTTATTGACCATTCACCATTCACAATTGACAAATTCTTCACTTCCTTATTCATCAATATCTCCACACCATACTTATTTGTTTCCTTCAACAAGCACTCAATAATAGTCTGTGAGGAATCAGTAACTGGGAACATTCTTCCATCCTCTTCAGCCTTCAGCTTCACTCCTCTTTCTTCAAACCACTTGATCGTATCTGTAGTAAAAAATTGATGAAAAGCTTTTTTTACAAAATGCTGTCCCCTTGGATACCGCTTACACATTTCTACTATATCAAAACAAGCATGAGTAACATTACAGCGTCCACCACCGCTAACTTTTACTTTTGAAAGCAGCTTATTACTTTTTTCAATGATGGTAACTTTCAATGACGGATCCAATCTTGCTGCATTTATAGCACAGAAAAAACCGGCAGCTCCACCTCCAATTATGATTAGTTGTTTTGACACATCACAAAAATGAAGAATTATTAATTATTAATTACTAATTATTAATTATCATTACAGAGACATGCTTTATTCTGTATTAAAAGTAATAGTAAGATTGGCCGCCAAAATTTTCTGCAGAAAGATCATTATTAATAAACCCGAACTGCTAAAAGAAAAAGGCCCCATGATCCTCGCCTGCAGTCATCCTAATTCTTTTCTTGACGCCGTACTGATGGATATACTTTTTGAAAAGCCGATCTGGTCTTTGACAAGAGGTGACGCATTTTTGAATAAACGAATTACAAATCTGTTTTATAAGTTTAAAATGTTGCCGGTTTACCGACCCAGCGAAGGGGTTGAAAATCTTTCGGAGAATTATAAAACCTTTGACGCATGTATTGAACTTTTCAAACGAGGTGAGATCGTTCTTATTTTTAGTGAAGGACTTTGTGTAAACGAATGGCATCTTCGCCCTCTAAAAAAAGGAACAGCAAGGCTTGCTTATAAATGCCAGCAGGAAAATATTCCTTTAAAGATCTTACCTGTTGGGATCAACTACAGTTCATTTAAACGGTTCGGTAAAAATTTGTTTGTCAACTTTGGAAATATCTTTACAGCAAATGATTTTGATAAAAATCTAAGCGATGGCGCCTGGAACCAGGTTTTTAATAATAAGCTGCAACAGGAACTAAGCCCACTGGTTTTTGAAATTGAAAAAAAGGATAAGAAGAAACAAAAAGAGTTGCTGGAAATAAATCCTTCTTTGTTTACAAAGATCTTACTTACAATACCTGCCGCAATAGGTTGGCTTATTCATGCGCCGCTTTATTTGCCGATAAAATATTGGGTCCAAAAAAAATATAATAATAGCGGGCATGTGGATGCTATGCAAATTGTTTTACCACTTTTAATTTATCCATTTTATCTTTTATTAATTACTTTTTTGCTTTTTTTTACTTTAAATACTTATTGGGTATTTCTTCTTATGATCATTCTGCCCTTCACTGCCTGGAGTTATGTGCAGGTGAAAGAGCAGTTGGATGATATATGAATATTTGAAAACCTTCTTATATTCATATATGGCAAAAGCTGTAAAGCTAACAGATACAGAACAGGTGACAGCACATATAAAAAAGCTCGATCCTTCTTTTGGAAAAATAATTGAAACTATTCGCCAGGTCATTTTAAAAACTGACAAGGAAATCGGCGAACACATCAAATGGAATAATCCAAGCTTCTATTATACGGGAGAAATGAAACCATTCGATCCAAAAGAATATAAGAGAGAGATCATCGTAATGAATCTTTTCAAAGAAAGAATAATGTTAGTTTTTCCAAGCGGCGCAAAAGTCAATGATAAATCAGGTCTGCTTGAAGGTGATTATAAAGACGGAAGACGTACTACGGTGTTTAAAGACATGAAAGATGTAAAGTCGAAAGAAAAATTGTTACAAGTTGTTATAAAAAAATGGTTGAAATTGGTTGAAAAATGATCAGAAAATGGAACGGATATATATACAAGACAAGAAATTTGAAAAAGAAATTTTTACCAGCAAAGAACTTGCTATTGCAGACTATGAAAATTGCATTTTTAACAATTGTGATCTTTCAAATGCTGACTTGTCTCAAAGAGTTTTTTTTGAATGTGAATTCCACTCCTGCAACTTAAGTTCCGCAAATCTTACAAAGACAGGATTAAAGAATGTGAAGTTTAAAGATTGTAAGCTATTAGGATTGCATTTTGAAAATTGTGATCCATTTCTTTTTGAAGTTGATTTTGACACCTGTTTTCTAAAGCTTTCTTCCTTCTATAAATTGAAACTCAAAAAAACAAGATTTAAAAATTCAGATCTTTCAGAAGTTGATTTTACCGAAGCAGACCTGACAAATTCTTTATTCGACAATTGTGATCTTGACGGAGCAAGATTTGAAAGAACGATCCTGGAAAAAGCAGACCTCCGCACTTCCCGAAATTATTCGATCGACCCTGAAATAAATAAGATCAAAAAAGCAAAGTTCTCAATTTATGGTATTGCAGGACTATTGAATAAATATGACATTGAAATTGAATAAGTATGACTCTACTGCCAATCAAAGAAACCATGAAAGAAAACGAAGTCTTTGCAAAGAACCCTTTATGCAATGAAACACTTGTCATGTGCATTGATTTTTATAAAAGAGTTGGATTTGAACCGCCATGGATATGCTACTACGTAGAAGAAAATGGTGAACTGATCGGTAATGCAGCATTTAAAGGAAGACCGATCAATAATACTGTTGAAATATCATATGGCACTATGGAAAGCCATCGACAACAAGGTGTGGGTACAAGGATCTGCAAACAATTAGTTGAATTATCATTGACCACTGATCCTTCAGTAAGAATTACGGCAAGAACTCTTCCCGAAAAAAGTTACTCAACAAAAATACTGGAGAAAAATAATTTTGTTTTGTTAGGCTTCGTAACAGATCCTGAAGATGGTGAAGTGTGGGAATGGGAATACAAAAAGAAAATTTAGGCTACTACTGCATATTCGCTGAATAAATTCACATTTGCTTTCTCTGCTGCTTCTATTGGAGTATAATTAGAAAGAATATCTGCCACATTTTTTCTTATGCAAACATCATGTTCAAAATGCACAGAAGGTTTACCATCTTTTGTTCTTACTGTCCATCCATCCTCTTCAGTGTACACCTCTTTTTTCCCGAGATTGATCATTGGTTCGATCGCCAGCACCATTCCATCTTTTAATTTGGCACCACTTCCTCTTTTACCATAGTTTGGCACTTGTGGATCCTCATGCATGCTTTTTCCAAGACCATGACCTACTAACTCTCTTACCACTCCATATCCATATTTCTTCTCCGTATGTTCCTGTATTGCGAATGAAATATCACCGATCCTGTTTCCGGCAATTGCCTTCTCAATTCCTTTATACAATGACTCTTTGGTAGTTTTTATCAATTGCATTATTTCCTTTCCAGGATCACCAATGGCAAATGTATATGCATGATCCCCATGCCATCCATTTAGTATAACTCCAATATCAACAGATACGATATCCCCTTCTTTCAATTCCTCTTTATTAGGGAAACCATGAACCACGACATCATTTACAGAGATGCAGGAATTATAAGGATACCCATTATAATTAAGGAATGAGGGAATTGCATGATGATCACGAATGTATTCGCCTATCATTTTATCCAAAGACATTGTTGAGACACCTGGTTTTAGCAAAGCAGCAACTTCGGTAAGAGTTCTGCTTACCAGTAAAGCACTTTTCCTCATCAGCTCTACTTCGTCATGTGTCTTACAGATGATCATTGGGCAAATATCCTAATTTAAAAAGAAAACCTGGCAATCTATACCGCCAGGTTTTTATAATAAGATTTTAAATTCTGCTTAAATGGATGCTTGTGTAAGTGTTTGTCTTCCCTGAATCCTTCCACTTTTCATCAAGCCATCGTATTGACGCATGAGCAACTGAGTTTCTATTTGCTGCAACGTATCGAGTATAACACCCACCATGATCAAAAGTGATGTACCGCCAAAGAAGTTTGCAAAGCCCTGAGTAACTCCAAGTAACTGGGCTATGCCTGGTAATATACCAACGATGGCAAGTAATACGGCGCCAGGTAATGTTACTTTATCCATTACTGCTCCTATATAATCTGCCGTTGGTTGTCCGGGCTTTACGCCAGGAATAAATCCATTATTCTGCTTCAGGTTGTCAGCGATCTGCTTAGGATTAAATATTAATGCCGTATATAAAAATGTAAATCCAATTACTACAGTTGCATATACGATCATGTACCAAATATTAGTATGATCGGAGAATACTTTACCAATGCCTCTTCCTGTATCAGAATTACTATAAGAAAATAATGTTGGCAGGAACATGATCGCCTGTGCAAAGATGATCGGCATTACACCTGCGCTGTTTACTTTAATAGGCAAGAATTGTCTTGCCCCGGTAAACTGCCTGTTACCACCAGCGATTTGCTTGGCATAATTCAATGCAATTTTTCGTGTTCCTTGTATCAATAGTATACATCCAAGAATAATTCCTATGAGAATAAATACTTCAATGATAAATATCAGAACTCCTCCGCCCGCTGCGCTGGTTGATTTATTGGTAAACTCCTGTACAAAAGACTGTGGCAAACGTGCAAGGATACCCACCATGATGATCAATGAAGTACCATTACCTAATCCTTTATCGGTGATCTTCTCACCCAACCACATTACAAATAAAGTACCTGCTGTGAGAACGATAACAGTTGTGTACCAGAAATATGGTTCAAATCCCGGGATCTTGCCACCGCTTCTTGTCATTTCATTCAGGTAAGTAACATAAGCAGATGCCTGGACGATGGTAACTGCTACTGTAAGGTAACGGGTCCATTGATTGATCTTCTTTCTGCCGCTATCACCTTCTTTTTGCAGTTTCTGCATCTGAGGTACTAACACCGTCATCAACTGCATAAAGATAGAAGCAGAGATATATGGCATGATACCCAATGCAAAAATGGATGCTTGTGAAAAGGCACCACCGGCAAACGTATCGATCAAACCAAGAATTCCTTTTTTGGAATTAGCCATTTGATTTTGGATACCATCTGGATCAATACCGGGCAAAACGATATGTGCGCCGATACGATATATAAATATTAATGCCAGGGTAAAAAGGATCTTGCTACGCAATTCCTCGATACTCCAGATATTCTTCAGTGTTTTTATTAATTTTTTCACGGATGCAGAGCGATTTAAATATCGTAAAACAAAAAAAACGCATTTGATATGCGTCGTTGCAAGTTACGTAAAATCAACCAAGAATTTCTATTGAGCCGCCTGCCGCTTCGATCGCAGCTTTTGCTTTTTCACTTACGGCACTTACTTTAAAAGTAAACTTACCTTTTACTTCTCCATTTCCAAGGATCTTCACTTTATCATTCTGACCGATCAATTTATTGCTGTAAAGATTCTCAAATGAAAATTCTTTGAAGCCATACTTTTCTGACAATTGATCAAGTTGTCCAAGGTTCAATACTTTGTATTCAATACGATGAATGTTGGTAAAGCCACGTTTTGGAATACGACGCTGAATAGGCATTTGGCCACCTTCATGCGCCATCTTTCTTTTGTAACCCGCACGGCTCTGTCCACCTTTATTACCTTTTGTAGATGTGCCTCCATGACCAGAAGCTTCACCACGACCAATTCTTTTTTCTTTTTGTGTTGCCCCTTTTGCAGGCCTCAATTCGTGTAGTTTCATTTTATTGCTTTTATTTTTTACTTAACGCCCCGAAAGCATTCAGGGCTCGCTTTAATTTTGTTTACGCTTCTTCCACTTTCACCAAGTGATTCATCTTGCGAACCATACCGAGTATTTGTGGAGTAGCTTCTACTTCTCTAGTTGCATTCATCTTATTCAAACCAAGTGCTTTCAGTGTTTTTTTCTGACGCTCTGGTCTGTCGATGGGGCTTTTTACTAAAGTGATTTTTATCTTTTTCATTGTATAGTCTTTGACTATCGACTGTCAACTATAGACTGCCGACTGAATTATTATCCTGCGCCGGCGGGTCGTTGCTGATCTTGCCGGACTTGTCGTAGACGGGCTTGATCGCGGCGGTCGAGGGCACGGTGTAACGCGGCAAGCCGTCCTTGACGCCCAGGCCCTTGCAGAGGAAGGGCCAGCGCTTGTCGCCCTCCGCGAAATACGCCGACCAG
>JBIOVR010000002.1:0-13214 GCA_044867875.1 Chitinophagaceae bacterium | reverse complement strand
TTTTCAGAAAAATAATAAACGTCTTTTATAACGTTTTTCTGTCCAAAAAAACTTACAAGGTATTCGTGAGAATAAAACCTCAGCAGGTCTTCTGCAAACTGGATATCTTCAGGCAATGGAAGTACTTGCTGATTAATGGCTAATGAATAAAGAGTATCGCCATCTTTTTCAATGATCATGTTTGCCAGCACCGTAATATTTTTCTTTTGAAATAAGATAGCAGTGGTGTCGTTTTCATTACCGCAGAAAAATCCATCATCATTTAACTCTTTCAGGCTTTCTGTATACTCTTTTTTTAAAGAAGTAATATAAGTAAATGAAGAATTATTTTTTGTATGAAATGTTTCAATGCTTCTTGTAATGATTAATGTATCCTTTTTCTTTTTACTCTTCGCAGGTTTTAAATTATAAATATTTATCACGATATCATTCTGAAACCTGTTTCCGGCTGGTAAAAATTTTTTCTTATTTAAAAAGCTTTCAAGTTTTTTCGATGTAAGGGAAGATGCATAAAGAAAATCGTTAGCAGTGTATTGCTGGCTATGCAAATTGCACACAATTAAAAATGAAATAAGAAAGAGTAAAGCTCCCTTCATAAAAGAATTTGTTCTTTAATACATTATGACAGCGGGCTTTTAAAAGAATATTGGGTTGGATATCAAAAGGCTGGTATAAAAATCTTCTCAATAACCATACCGGGAGAAGGTTTAAAAACGTTTAGGCTTCAAAACTAGTGATTTATACAAGCAATTGATAATCTTTCTGCATGAATATTTACTAGAAATCATCATGATTTCCATTTAATCGTCCCTTCTTTGGATTCTTTAACCCGAAACCGCACGATCTTTTTGATCAGGGTCAAAGGCAATGGCTTATCAAGCGGAAATTGAACAGAGCCTTCAGCAGTTTTATATTTTGTAAGCTCTTTGGCAAATGCTTTTATAGCAGATGGCATGGGATAAAAACCAATATGTTTTTTGAATACAGCGAATGTGACAAGTATTTTTTGGTAAGAATACGCAGGCATACGCCATTTCAATTCTTCCTTTGCACCAGGAGCTGCCGCCCTCATGCACTCATGTAACTCCCACAACTTTTCCTGCACTTCCGGCGGTGCAGAATAAATATACTCTTCTATTGTTTTCGGTTTCATTTGGTCTGTAATTGTAATTTAATTTCCTTCACTTGCCTGCCATATAAACCATACATTCGAAATAATATACAATATCAATACAATCATTGATGCAGCCACATCAAATTTATACGCTTTTGCAGCTTTATTCTTTTTAATAAGATTTAACGAATACGCATTAGCCGCAATAGTAGTGAAAATAAAAAACAGGGTGACACCGTGCAACAGGTCAACCAATGTAAATGAACTTGACTCCGGTAAAGCAGAATCAATAATGTATTTGTTACCAATGACAGCGAATAATGCACCCACCGTTAATCCAAAACGGGAATCCATTCCATCTGCATGAATGTAAAAACATACATAAGATATAAGAAATGCGAGGTACATTCCTAAAAACATCTTCCAAAACAGCCCGGATGCTTCCCGGCTAACAACCAGTCTTATCCTAAATGAGCTGTATTCTGTATGTGGTTTAGCAAGTTCTTCATCTCCAAAACCGGTTTCGTACATTTTAATTCCTGTCGACAACAAACAACTATCAATTGTCCAACCCCGCAATGTAAACCGTGAATCATAATGCTGACCAACTGTATCTGCAACAAAAATCATCGATCTGGAATCGTACTGGGAATTCTCAAAAGCGATCCGGAGGCTTTGCCTATCAAAGGGGAAATTGCTAATCCTCCAGGAATCTTTCATTACACATTGCAATTTCATTTGCATATTGATCATGCCATCGCTGCTATCGATAGTTACAAAGGACTTTGTCACATTCTTTGCCTGCGGTATCTCAAGGTTATTGTAAAAATCAAAATCCTTGTTTTTATATTTTAACCATATCCAGAAATTGACGCTGTATTCCTTTTGCTTAAAATCTATATCGTGTATGCTTGTAATATAAATACCGATGCGAACAGTATCGGGTTTTGCATCCTGTGCATTTGCTCCAAAATAAACAAGTGAAAAAAGAAAAAAAGAAAGTGTTTTAGAAATAAAATTATTCCTCATATATAATTATTGCAGGCACGAAAGATAGAAAACTGGTAATGAAAAACAAAGTACTTCTACAACGTATAATTTATCAGAACCTGCAGATGAAAAGGCATTATTTTTTGCTTTTTCCCGGCTGATGCATTATAAGTTTATTTATCCGGTCACTAATAAGAATTAGCGATTGCGACTCTACAAGATAGCTATGAAGTGAAGACCCATTTTCCCATGTATTACTTCCGTCTTCTGCTATTTTTATTTTGCCTTTTTGAATATTCCACCATGGTTTATATCCTTTTACCGCGATCAGTACCGCTGTTTCATCCCAGCTCATTCTACCAGCACTATCCTGAGGACTCATCGGAATACTGATACGAAATACATCTTTTACCGGGCTGTTTGTAATGGATCGATCATTTATCAATGGCAACCCCGTCTTTATTTTCATTCCTATTTCTACGCCGGAGAATAATATCGGTGTCTCCCAATTTTCAAAAACATTTTTGGAAGCTGCTGCATCCATTCTAACATTGAATTCATTTCCCGCAGGGAAACTGCCTGCCATACAAACCAATTGCTTTACTTTCTTTTTCACTAATTCTTTACCATTAAGCTTTGAATATTTATCAGGAGGTGATTGAAGTAAGTCTGCAAGATTTGTAAGAAATCCTACTGTTATGATCGTTACTGATCCATTTGGTTGTGAAGCCAATGATTTTCTATAAACTTCTGTTGCGCTTAATACTTCATCATTCCTTTTTATTTTATGCGGATAATTCAAAAGAAGCGTATCTGTCCAATGCTGAATGTCTTTTAAATCCAAAGCTTTCGATCCTGGGACACCAATTAATAAAGCTGGTCTTCTAAAATAAGTATTCAGTACATTAAATACAGCAGCTACCCCTTCATATTTTGTGCTTGCAACTGTTGCAAGAATTTCAATATAACCACTATCGGCAAATGCATGTAACAAAGCAATGGCTCCTACATCATCATAGTCCGGGCCCATATCACTGTCAAAAATTACGGGGAAAGGTTTAGTTTTTTGGGCTTGTGATAAAACAGAGACCATTAAGCAAAAGCAAAGCAATATTCTATAGACCACTTTTTTTAGTTTACTTTTTATAATATTCATTCCAGATTATTGTCTTACCTGTTTTAGCAGATCGTCTCGCAGCATCAAGGATCTTTACTACAATATCATTTGTTTCAGCTGAAGAAAGATCATACTTATTCATTTTAATATTACCGCGGATCACATTTGCAAAATAAACAAAGGGATCATTACGATCACTATTCAAAGCTGATGCTGTGAGAGTTTGAGCTTCTTTTTTTTCATCTTCTTTTATCTGCATATTTGTTCCATCCTTGCAAAAAACAAATCCGGTTTTTCCATATACCTGCATGTCCTTACGACCAAAAGGCCAGTTCCAGGATGCTTGTATGATCACCTGTGCTTTTTTATAGGCTAGAATGATCGTTGCTTCATCATCCACTTTTGGATATAGCTCAGGTTTTATTTGTTGAGTAATCGCTGTCACTGTTACCGGAGTCTCTCCATTCATGAACCATGTTGCAAGATCGGCGCCATAACAACCAAAATCAGTAAGGGCTCCGCCCCCATTTAAGATAGGATCAGTAAGCCATTGCAGAAATTCCGGGCTGCAACCGATCTCAACCGGCCCACGGTGACCGGTATGAAAAACAATTTTACGTATATCCCCTATAAGTTTTTCTTCTTTGACTACCTGGTAAGCTTTTGCATTAGTTCCATACCAGGTAGTTTCATAATTAGTAAGCAAATAAATATTATTTTTCTTCGCGAGGGCTAGCATCTTTGTTACATGTTCATTGCTTACAGCTAATGGTTTTTCAACCATAACATGAATACCACGAGGTGCACAATATTCAACAACTTTTAAATGTTCATAGATATTATTAAACGCAAGTACCGCCTCCGGTTTTGTTTTTCCGATCGCTTCTTCCATGGTATTATAAACAATGTTCATGCTGTAGCCATATCGCTTTGAATATTTTTCTGCCAATGAGTGATTAGGTTCTGCAATCCCGACGATCTCAATTTCATTTTTGTTCTTGTATCCGAGTATCCAACCTACATGGTCATGTACAAGACCGACAACAACCACACGCAATGGTTTCTGTTTTAGAGTATCATTTTGTGCTATCACAGGTATATAAATAGATATAATGAATAAGGCTAGCAAGAAGCGCAGCATGGGTATTAATTTTTAGCAAATATAACTTTTGTAGTAACGGGCAGTTAAATTATGAACGGACCTGTATTTTGGATCAGGATAGCTAAATTTACAACCCAGATCAAAATTTAATTATGAAAGCAAAAATCATTTTAAGCGTTACGGCAGTTATTTTCTATTCGGTTGGATGTTTAGCACAAAATCAACCGGTAGAAACTCAAAAACCTAATACGGATTATAAGTCAGCTAAGACAGGACAAACAAGAGTGGCAGGTGTAAAAACAAAAACTGATTATAAGGTAGATAAGCTCGCAGAAAAACTAGGACTGCCATGGGCCGTTATTCCTTTACCGGATGGGCGATTGCTAATTACTGAAAGAAAAGGTTCTATGCAGATCCTTGATGCGAACGGAGCTTTAGTAAAAAAGATCACTGGTTTTCCCGAAGTTGATGCATCAGGCCAGGGAGGCATGCTTGATGTGGCATTAGACCCCAGCTTTAATAAAAACAAAATCATCTATTGGTCCTTTTCGGAAAAGAATGGCGTTGGAAATCTTATGGCTGTTGCCAAAGGAGAGCTAAATGAAGCGGAGTCAAAAGTTCAAAACCCTGTTGTTATTTTCCGAGCCACTCCTGCATTAAAAAGCAGCATGCATTATGGTTCAAGACTTGTGTTTGATAAAGACGGAAATCTTTTTGTAAGCACAGGTGAACGATCAATACTTGAAGGAAGAAAGCAAGCACAATGGCTCAATTCCGGCCTTGGTAAAATTTTTAAAATAACAAAAGATGGTAAACCTGCGCCGGGAAATCCTTTCATCAATCAAAAAGATGCAATGCCGGAAATATTTGCTTATGGAATTCGCAATGCACAAAGTCTCGATATCAATCCCGCAACAGGGGAAGTATGGGAAGCCGAATTTGGCCCGAAAGGCGGCGACGAGGTAAATATCATAAGAGCCGGGAAAAATTATGGCTGGCCAACCATTACTTATGGGCTTGAATATTCATTAGAAAAAGTTGGGGATGGCATTCAGCAAAAAGAAGGAATGGAACAACCAGTTTATTACTGGGACCCGGTGCTTTCTCCAAGCGGAATGACTTTCTATAAAGGCAATACTATTCCCGAATGGAAAAATAATTTATTTATTGGCGGGCTCAGCAGTATGCATATCGTACGGCTTGTTATTGAAAATAATAAAGTTGTTGGCGAAGAAAGATTATTGGCAGACAAAAAAGAAAGGTTTAGAGATGTTGCTTACTTCAATGGCATGCTCTATGCAGTTACAGATGGTGGCAATCTTTACAGGATCAGTAAAAAATAAATTGCCCCGGCTTGAAATTTGATGTTTCTTTTTTAGACGTATGAAGAAAAAGGAAAATTTATGGGAGCTATTGCAAAGGCTGGATGAAGAAGCTGGTCAGTTTAATTTTCATTTACATGAAGCCAACCGGTATTTTGACAATACAGCGATAGCAACAAAAAAAATATTAGAGAAGCATGAAAAAAGATTACACAAGTTGATAGTAAAAGTTCAAAAATCTTTAAGATCTTTCCAGGGGCAACAAATAAAAAAGCCGAAGAAGGATGTGTGATCGAATTTGCTACCAAATGATATAAGTAACTCCTTCTATCACTTGGTATTGACGGCCAGATTTTAACCCGCCATAGCGGTCAAGTGAAGTGTACCAGGTAAAAGTCGCGGGTCCGATACTTTTTAATTTTCCCCTGATAGCTTTATCATCAAATGTTGAATAGTACGTGACTTGGTTTCTGCCAATAGATTTCATTTTGCCACGGTATGCCTCGTTTTCAGAGGAATAATAATAGGTAAAATCTTGTAGACCCGCCGTTTTTAATTTTCCTCTTACCGACTCATTTTCCAGGTCGAGATAATAATTAAAAAAAACATTTCCTATTGATTTTATTTTTCCAACAAACGCCGCATTTTCTGTCGATCCATAATAAGTAATTGAAGTGATACCGATGTTTTTTACTTTACCATTAAGGATTGAATCAAATTGCTTTTCATAATATTCCACCCTTCCCATATAAGGTTGTAACCTCCCGGGTTCTGTATAAAAACGGCCGGGTTCCATTTCATTGCCCCATTCAAGCACTTTGCCATCCTGCGAAACTTTTATAATGATCCTTTGGTTGGTTATGTACGAAAGCGATGAAAATTCAGCGCCGCCGGAAAAATTTACAAACTTCAATGTTTGTGAATAACCCGTGATATAAACCAAAAAGAGAGCTAACAATATTAATGATCTTTTCATATATCCTCAATTACAGTAATGAAGGTAGAAAATTTCATTCACAATCAGGATGCAGCACAATCGTATTTATACTCTTATTCATTGTCACATTCAAGAATCTTTCCCGAAATGTTTAACAAGGATTCTTTCCTGTTTAATTGTTAAACATTCTATTATCTTGTTTGTAAACTGATCCTTGTGAAAACCAAAGTTTGTTTAATGATTGCTGCCATAACCGTGTTAGCTATTTCATGTTCTGATATGGAAAAAAGCAGTTTTGAGAATAAACCATTAGCTGTAAAGAAAGAAACAAGAACTATTAAGGCGAAAAAGAAAAAGCCAAAAATAAAAGCTGTAACAACAGAAAAAACAAAAACTGAAACTATACCTGTAATCAACAAGGAAGAAGTAAAAGAAACACCCGCAGAGTCTGAAAATACTGCTATTATAAATATCCTGACCAAAAAAGTAAATAACTATGCGATCCAAAATGATATGTCAACCGACTATTGTTTTTTGGTAGATATGAGCTTACCCAGTGGTCGTAATCGCTTTTTTATTTACGATCTTAAAAAGAATACGATCATTAATTCAGGACTTGTTTCCCATGGAAGCTGCAATGAAACTTTTCTTGCCCGACCAAAATTTTCCAACGAATCTAAAAGTGGGTGCAGTTCTCTTGGAAAGTTTAAAGTAGGAGAATTCTATACAGGTAAATATGGAAAATCGTTCCGTCTATATGGATTAGACAATTGCAATTCGAATGCTTATAAAAGAGCCGTGGTAATACATGGTTATGATTGTGTTCCGGATGAAGAGATCTATCCAAGGGTTCTTTGTCACAGTCTTGGATGTGTGATGGTATCCTACAAATTTTTTGACAATATCACCCGGTTGATCAGGAAGTCGGAAAAGCCAATTGTACTTTGGATCTATCAATAGATATCCGGGATGGCTATCTTGGTCTTAAAACGAGACGTGTTTCTTTATTCTTTTTTAACAAGAGATCACTCCCCCTCACTTCATAATGATCGATACTGCTTAACGTAGAAAGAAAAGTATGCTCAAATTCAATATCATTACAACTCATTTTTGTACTAACCACCTCAGTAAATTTTATCATCTTTTTATCTACACTATAATTTCCATTGACTTGGTTACAACCGCCATTTCCCGAAAACTTTTTTACGGCAACATCAAAGCTAATATGTGCGTCTCTCCGGCCACCACTCTGTTGTACCGGCACTCCTTTCATTTCCACCACTACCCATTCCTGATGACCCCATCCTGAATCTGGGGAAAGTTTTGGACTACATTTGAATGCCGTAACAATAACAACTAAGAGGAATAGGTATTTCATGTTCTTTATTTACTTTGCTCCATTAAATATATTTAAAACTGTGCCAGACACTCTTCATTTTTTTGTAAAGAGTTGCGCATGATACAGGCTGGCATGTTTTTATGGCATTACACTTCGACATTTATATATTTATTGCCTCAATTTTAAACCCATTTAGTATGAAAAGCTTAAAATCATATCCGCTAACCATTTTATTTTTAGTGTTAGCATTATTAATGAATATCACTACACAAGCGCAAAAAGACGATGATGATCCTAAAATTGTAGCCGATGCAAATGTTGCAAAACAAGATTTTATAAAGGCAGATGCATTGATGCAAACTTTATTTGACAATTCTTTTGGCTATGTCATTTTTCCCAATGTGGGCAAAGGGGCAATAGGAATTGGCGGTGCCGCCGGCAATGGTGCTGTTTATCAAAAAGGAACATTGGTCGGCATGGCAAGCATGAAACAAGTGTCAGTAGGATTTCAATGGGGCGGGCAGGCTTATCGTGAGGTCATTTTTTTTGAAACCGAAGCGGATCTAAACAGGTTTAAAGAAAATAAAATAGAATTTTCAGGACAAGCATCTGCAGTAGCAGTAACAAAAGGTGCAGCTGCGAATATAAAATACAAGAATGGAGTAATGATATTCTCTCAAACAAAGGGGGGGTTGATGTATGAAGCTTCTGTCGGTGGACAAAAATTTAAATTCAGACCGTTATAATACCTGAAGAACTGTAATTTAACAAAGCCGGTAAATAATTATCGGCTTTTATTTTTATATATTTAAGAGGTCGAAAAAAGTGTACCTTACAAATCAACCTGTCTAACATGCAAAAGATTTTATTTTTACTTTTTATTCTTTTATATAGCTTTTCTATTTCAGCTCAAAGCAGGAAATCGTTTCACGTAGGTCCGGGCAAAAAAATTGTTGAGGAAATTCCAATTACTGAAATTTATAAATACGCTGAATTTAGAATGGGCGAGGTTGCTTTAAAGAATGGGACCGCAGCCAATGTAAAGTTGAATTACAACAGTGTTTTTGGTGAAATGCAATATATAGATCCCAAAAATGGCGACACCCTTTCTTTAGCCTCGGAAAAAAATATCAGCTTTATTGCCGTAGAAAAAGATACATTTTATTTTGACGAAGGATGGCTGGAATTGATCGGCGGCACCCCCACTGTCAGGATAGCAAAGAAAAAACTACTTGAAATAACCAACAGGGAAAAACTTGGTGCAATGGGTGTTGCCGGTTTTGGAGCCATTGAAACTTATAACAAGTTTACGGGTAGTCAGCATATGAAGGATCTTGTTGCTATGGAAACACTCACATTCACTGAACATGTCAGTTATTATTTTGGGGACCGTTTCAATCATTTTTCCAGTGCAAATAAAAAAGGATTATATAAAATATACGGAGATGCACATGAAAGAATTGATAAATGGATAAGTGAAAACAAGATCGATCTTTCCAATGAAAATGATCTGAAAAAATTATCAGAGTACTTACAAACCTTATAGAACATAACAATGTCCTGATCACTTATTTAAATCAGGGCTTTACAACAAGTATCTTTGCTTAAATATTTTCCTCATGAATGCCTATGATGAGTCGGTGACAGTTGAACTAAAAGCATGGCAGAAGAAAATGCTAAAGCGACCTTCACTTTTAAATAGTCTCTCAAAAAGAGTTCAGACAAAGATCAATAGCTGGATCCCTGAAAAGGTGCACAATGCTATAACCGTTACCATAAAACAAATGATACGTACTGTTTTGTTTGGCGCCAAACATACCACCTCGCATGTTTTACCAGGTGTTAGCCTTAGAGATCGTGAAGATGCAGTAAGAAAAAAAATAGAAACCTATAGAAACACAGCTGCAATTGAAGGCGGCATTACTGGTGCCGGAGGTTTTTTATTAGGCCTTGCCGACTTCCCTATTCTCCTCGGTATTAAACTAAAACTGTTATTTGATATTGCTTCGTTGTATGGATTTAACGTGTATGATTATAAAGAAAGAGTTTATATACTTCACATTTTCGAGCTTGCATTTTCAAGTGATGAACACAGAAAGAATGTTTATCTGAAAATAACAGACTGGGAAACAAAACGCAATTCCCTGCCTGAAGATATTAACCAATTTGACTGGAGAAATTTTCAACAGGAATATCGTGACTATATTGATCTTGCAAAAATGGCTCAATTGTTACCCGTGGTTGGTGCACCCGTTGGTGTAATTGTAAATAGCCGCTTAATAAAAAAGTTAGGCATCACTGCAATGAATGCATACAGGATGAGATTGATCAAATGAGCAAGATCATTTGATCGGAGGTCCTTCCCATAAAACTTGTTCTATTACCCATTTATCACCTTGTTTGGAAAGCAGGACATAATCTATGCCCCACCAGGCTGTAACTTTTGCCGATGCAATTGTATTTCCAACGTCAAGCACTTCAACTATTTTAGGCGAATCTGATTTTGCAAAGCTCTTTTTTGCCAAAACATTTTTTGCATAATCCAATGCTTCACGATAGGTCATCTGTCCATCAAAATCATAAACACCGGTGTTCTTGTTTTTCCAATAACCAAGTTTATGTAACGATGGCTTTAAAGAAGCAATAAGCTTAGTAGTATCACCTTCATAAAATCCTTCGATATAATTCAAACAGGCTCTTTCAACTTTTTCCTTTTCTTGTGCAGATAAATAATTTACAGTAATAAAGGCTAATAAAAGAAAGATCAGTTTTTTCATGGCGTATATTTTATAATAGTAAAATAACAATGAATAATGAAACAATCAAACAGTTTACATGAACGGAAAAGCTATCGCGATTTAAATAACCGCTTAAAAGCCTTTTTGCGGAACAAAACTAAACAAGTGCAAAAAATGATCATCTCATTCTGAGTATGGTATTAAGGAATCAATAACACCGTAAACTATTTGACTTCATACCTATTATTATTTGTTTAACTTAATTGCCATCAAATTCATTTCATCTTCAACAACTGTGGATTTAATTTAAAAATGGTGAAACAACTAGTTTAATTATGTTGTTTATATTCTACATCTCAAATTAATTTATAGCTAAACTATTCGGGAACAATAATTGTTGGGTTCATTAAAACATTTGTTATGGGAGAAGTAAAAAATCTTACAGCAGATAATGCTGTTGAAAAAATTCGGGAGATAGCCAAGGATGCTAATATTTGCATGTTCGTAACTGACCTTGCAAACTTGCCTCTTGCAGGCAGACCAATGGCAACACAGGAAGTAGATGAAGAAGGCAATATATGGTTTATGAGTGACCGGAATAGTGACAAGAACAAGCAAATAGAAAATGATGACCAGGTTCAATTATTTTATTCCCACACCAATAATTATGAATATTTGAGTGTTTTTGGAAAAGCAAAAATTGTAAATGACCGTTCAAAAATTGCGGAGCTATGGACACCAATGGCTAAAACCTGGTTTAAAGAAGGAAAGGACGATCCAAATATCAGCCTGATAAAAGTAATACCCAAGGATGCTTATTATTGGGATACTAAAAACAATAAAATGGTTTCTTTAATAAAATTTGCAATGGGTGCGATAGGAATAACTCCAAAAAATGATGGAGGGGTCGAAGGAAGGCTTAAGGTTTAATTTCAATTTTATAATGTTAATAGTCTTTACTGTGGTATATCCGAAAAATAATCAGCTACTGTATTTTATTCATTTAGTTTCCACAAGTCGACCGTCTTATCCGCGCTGGCAGTTGCTACTCGTTTACCATCATTGCTATACGCCACATCCATAACATCATTTGCATGTGTAGTAAAAGTTTGAAGAAGCTTGCCCGATTCAACATCCCAAAGCCTTGCCGAGACTCCGGGATTAAACTTTGAATCCCCGAATATTTCTTGCAGAAATTCACCGATCAATGGTTTATCTCTCCCTCCTGTCATCAATCTTTTATCATCAGGGCTGAATGCAACCGCCTGCACATGTTCTGCAACCTTCATTGTCCTGATAAGTTTTTGTTCTGCCACATTCCAAAGCTTAATCGTTTTATCGTCACTTGTACTTGCCAACATTTTACCATCATGACTAAACGCAATATCCACTACAGTTTCTTTATGCTCCTTATTATCCCAAACCAATTTACCATCATCAACATTCCATAGCTTGATAGTAAAGTCAAAACTTGCAGAAGCAAGTTTTGATCCATCAGGATTAAACTTTACTGACCATACAATACGTTTGTGACCTTGCAACTTATGTAAAAGATCACCAGACTCAACATCCCAAATATTAACCAAACCATCATTGCCACCACTCGCAATTTTTTTGCCGTCATTGCTAAAAACTACTGTCCAAATTGTACCGCTATGTCCTTTAAATTCTTTTAATAATACACCATCAGTTATTCTCCAAAGTCGCACTGTGGAATCATAGCCACCCGTAACAACATAATTTCCATCACTGCTTAAATCCATATAAGCAATGCCAGAAGGTTGTTTTATTTCTTTAACCATTTCACCTGATCCACTTTTCCAGATCTTAATTGTGCTATCTACACTACTTGTAACAATCAAAGAATCTCCGGGACTAAATCGAACTGATGTCACAATACCTTTGTGTTTGTCAAAGATCAATTCAAGTTTCGCAATGCCATTATCTACTCTTTCTGATCTATACAATAATTGGTAATAAGCGAGGACACCAACAATTATTAATAAAAGTAGCAGAATGACAAATGATTTTCTTCGTCGTCTTTTGGGAACTACCACAACCATTCTTGAATAATTTTATTGTTACCAAATATCAAGTATCAGTTCGAAAATTACAAAGCGTCCCGTAACATCTTCATATAAGCTAACCCTTTTTCCTTTGCAAAATTAATATTACGAGCCGGTATACTCTCGGGGTCTTTATAATTTGCTAATGCCTTGTCGATACTTTCTTCCCGCAATAATTGAAGCATAGGATAGATCGACCTGTTTGTATAATTGGCGGGATCATTCTCATCTGAATTGGCAAAAAGATATAATGGATGAAAACTTGCAACCTGGTAAATTCCTTCATATCCCTTTCTTTTTAAAAGTTCTTCTGCAAGTGAAATGAGGTCAAGGTAATCATCAAATTGTTGAAATGCATTTGGGAAAATGAGAAAACTGGTTTCAATAGCCGGATCATTATCGAGTCTTTCCATTTCGAGAAGAAAGGATGCAAGACAAGTTTCCAATTCTTTATTTTCCTCTACGTTATAAAATATGGTTTGCTGCTTT
>JBIOVR010000001.1:0-5627 GCA_044867875.1 Chitinophagaceae bacterium | reverse complement strand
ACACTAACCAAAAGAAACAACGGCGCAGCCGCATCATCAGATCTTGCGGGTTTTCCCCATCATGCACTCGATACTTACTTACATAAATTGGTAAAAGCCGGTTATCGTGTTGCTATTTGCGATCAATTGGAAGATCCCAAACTTGCAAAAGGAATTGTTAAAAGAGGTGTGACTGAAATGGTGACACCAGGCACCACTGTAAATGATAAACTATTAGAACATCATTCAAATAATTTCCTCGCAGGAATTCATTTTGCAGAAAATGATCAATATGGTCTCGCCTTTCTTGATATCAGTACTGGTGAGTTTTTTATTGCAGAAGGAGACCGTGAATATGCTGACAAACTCTTACAGGGTTTTAAACCTGCCGAAGTTGTTTTTCAAAGACACCATCAAAAAAAGTTCAAAGAGTTTTTTGGAGCAAAAATTTATTCCTACACACTTGATGAATGGATATTTTCCGATGCTTATGCGGAAGAAACATTACTGAAACATTTTCAAACCATTTCATTAAAAGGTTTTGGTGTAGAAGACCTGAGAAAAGGAATAATTGCAGCCGGTGCTGTAATGCATTACCTGAAAGACACTGAACATCCTAACCTGCAGCATATAACAAATATGCAGCGTATCAACCGTGATGATTTCTTATGGATGGATCGGTTTACTATAAGGAACCTGGAATTAGTAATTCGGAATTCAGAAGTTGGTCACACTTTACTCGATGTTCTGGATAATACTGTTTCTCCAATGGGAGCAAGATTATTGAAGCGTTGGATAGTTTTTCCTTTAAAAGATATTCAGAAAATAAATGAACGACTTGAACTGGTACAATTTTTTATTCTAAATCCGGATCTAAGAAATAAGATCACTCATGCTATAAAACTATGTGGTGATATTGAAAGGTTAGTTTCAAAAAT
Organism: Chitinophagaceae bacterium; assembly: GCA_044867875.1. GTDB lineage: Bacteria > Bacteroidota > Bacteroidia > Chitinophagales > Chitinophagaceae > VBAS01. Next base: position 4,710 of record JBIOVR010000001.1, on the reverse strand, counting down.
TCCTTTAAAGAAAATTAATCCAAGAGAGTTACTGCAAATGGCCCGCGGTTTAAGACAAGTGACTGAAATAAAAACAATTTGTTCAACCGTCAACAATGATTATTTAAAAAGATTGGGTGATGCACTGAATCCTTGCGTTTATATCGCTGATAAAATTTTCAAAGAGATCGTTGACAATCCACCGGCACTTGCTATCAAGGGTGGAATGATCAATAGTGGTGTAAATAATGAACTGGACGAACTAAGGCTGATTGCGTATAACGGAAAATCCTATTTGACCCAATTACAACAAAAAGAAGCAGAAGCCACAGGCATCTCATCATTAAAAATTGGCTTTACCAATGTATTCGGCTATTACCTTGAAGTAACTCATTTGCATAAAAATAAAGTGCCTGCAGAATGGATACGCAAACAAACTCTGACAAATGCTGAACGTTATATTACTCCTGAATTAAAAGAATACGAAGAAAAAATTACCGGCGCAGAAGAAAAAATTTTAAAGATCGAACTGGAAGTGTATGAAGCACTACTGAATGAACTGATGGATTACCTCGCTCCTGTTCAAACAAATGGAAATATTATCGCTGTTCTTGATTGTATTACCTGCTTTGCTTACAATACCATTCAATTTCATTATAAGAAACCCACACTTCATGAAGGTGATGAACTGATCATTAAAAATGGACGTCACCCGGTAATTGAAAGAAATTTACCAATTGGCGAAACATATATCACCAATGATCTTGAACTGAATAAGACAGAACAACAGATCATTATCCTTACGGGGCCAAACATGAGTGGTAAGTCTGCCTTGCTTCGTCAAACAGCTTTGATAACATTGATGGCTCATATAGGAAGTTTTGTGCCGGCAGATGAAGCATTGATCTCTTTAACCGATAAAATTTTTACCCGGGTTGGTGCGTCAGATAATTTGAGCGGTGGCGAATCAACTTTTATGGTGGAGATGAATGAAACGGCAAGCATCATTAATAATGTAACCAACCAAAGCCTGATATTGCTTGATGAAATTGGTCGGGGCACTTCTACCTATGATGGTATTTCTATTGCATGGAGCATCGCCGAACACTTGCATAATTGTCCGCAAAAACCAAAAACACTTTTTGCCACTCATTATCATGAACTAAACGAATTGGAAGAAAAATTTTCCGGTATCAAAAACTATCATATCACCAATAAAGAAGTTGGTAATAAAATTATTTTCTTAAGAAAGCTGGCAAGAGGTGGCAGCACACATAGCTTCGGAATTCATGTAGCGAAAATGGCCGGCATGCCTCCATCATTAATTGAAAGAGCAAATGATATTCTAAAGCAATTGGAAACAAAACATGTGGGTGAAAGCAGTCAGGAATCAGGAGTCGGGAATCAGGAGCTACAAAGCCTTAGTAAAAAAATTAAAAACTTAACCACACAACAAATGCAGTTGTCAATTTTTGATGCACATACTGAAACATTTGATGAAATAAGAAAACTTCTTACTGATATTGATATTAATCGATTGACACCAGTGGAGGCTTTATTGAAATTGCAGGAGATCAAGAATAAATTAAAATAACGACCGACGACCGACCACAGACCACAGTCAATAGCCAAGTCTCGTATATTTAATCAATCACGAAATGGAATAAGATTACTGTGGTCCGTTGTCCGTCGACCATGGTCTCCTATATATAGCTTACCCACCACTTCTCCTTTGCATGTGCTGTTTTATACCGATCATACTTTTTACATAGTGGATATAAAAGCACAACTACTAAAAGCCAGATTGTATATACACCTAACAACCCAAATCCTAATCCGTTTGGTTTAAAATAAAATGGCAAACCTCCTTGCGGAACAATGTCTTTTGCACCAAAACCCTGGGCATAAAAAACGACCACGCAAATTATGTGTATGAGATAAAAATGCAGTATATAATATAACATAGGCACTCGTCCATATACATTCATGATCTGTGTAAATCCATTTTGCACTTTTTCGATAAATGCTAAGAATAAAATGCCAGGGCCGATCGTCATGCAAAGAAAAAGCAACGAAGGCGGATATTTATTAAGATTCAAAAAAGATAGAAAGGTATACACAGTTCCTCTTGGCTGTGAGGTCCATGGCAACGGGTCACCATAAAGATTAGTATACCTGAGAACTATGAATAACAAAACTATTCCTCCTCCGATACTCAATAACATTTTTCTTCTCCATACAGGATCAACACCTGATTGATATAGTCTGCCAAAACAATAACCGAGCAGCATCACTCCTGTCCATGGCAGAAATGAATAGACAATAATGAAGAAATGATTTTGATCTAATGCATGAACAGAAAAATTGGAGAAATATAGCAGGTCAGAAAGCAAACTCCCTTTTAAGCCTGAACTTATCGATGGATTATCCAAAATATTGTGTCCCGCAACTATCAATAATCCTATAACAAAAATTATTCGGTAAGGTAACAATACAAGAAGACCTAATAAAATCATACTTACTCCTATGGCCCAGATCACCTGGAGGATAAAAACATTAAAAAAAGGATTGAATGTCCATCCGAAAGTGATAATGATCAATTCAACAAGCACCAACCAAAATCCACGCTTAATTAAAAACAGGCTTACTTCTTTTTTGGATTTTCGCTGGCACATTAAATAAACAGAGGTGCCTGCTAGAAAAACAAAGATCGGTGCACAGAAATGTGTGATCCAACGGGTAAAAAATAAAGCAGGATAAGTAGTTTGCATATTTGTTGGATCAAGAGCCGCATCGGCTGCTTTGCCCAAATCCGCCTTGTAGAAAAAATCTCTGACATGATCCAATGCCATGATCACCATTACCAATCCCCGCAGAACATCAATAGATTGAACCCGGTGTCCGGAAACAGTTAGTGGTTTCATTTTGGTTTATTGTTAAGCAAATATGAATTTACAGTTTCCATTGAAGATAAAGTTTTGGTTTATCCACACCGAACACCATCTTTTCCCAAAAAACAAAAGCTTGCTTGTCAAAAGGAAAAACTTCTTATTTTTATCGCAAATATCAAAGTATGAGATTTCTAAAACTAACTGCCCTTTTATTAAGCCTTCCACTTTTCATTTTAATTTCTTGTTCGGATGATACTGAAGATGTTGAAAGAGACAATATCTATTATGGTACTATTTCAATGACCGGAGCACAGGAAACGCCACCAGTAACGACCGCCGCCACCGGTACTATTGATGCAAATTACAACAGGCTTACAAAAACACTTTCATATAGTATAGTCTTCAGTGGCCTTGTTGACAGTGCAGTTGCTGCGCATGTGCATGGATTAGGTGAAACAGGAGTTCTGGCACCTGTGGTGCAAACATTCGCCAATTTTCCAAGGAGAAAAGCTGGCAGCTACTCGGGATCTCTGTTAGTTGATGGAGTAAAAATCACTGAAACAGATCTTCTTGCCAACAGATATTATATAAATATACATTCAAAGACATATTCAGGAGGAGAAATAAGAGGTCAGTTGATCCTTACAAAGAAATAAACCAAAACTCTCCATAGGTAAAGAGCCTCTTGCTTAGACGAGAGGCTCTTTTATTTTACATCAAACCATATTTTTTTCGCATTGTTCCAATCACCATTATAATTTATAAAAAGCTCCTCTCCTTCTTTTATCAGCCGGATAGTTTTGATCTTTATGATCTCATTTTCAAAATCCATTTCGTATTCGCAGTTCGATTTGTAGGAATGATTATATACAGGCACATAGCCAAGCGCCATGCAGCATTGTTTGCCTTCTTTCCCCCATTCAAAAATATAATCATGTAGAAGTGTTTGATCGAGTAATGTTCTTTCTTCAGCTGACATAACAATAACCGGTGAGATCTCAATGATGGTATTGGCAGGAATGTCTTGTTTTGTAAACACTCCTCTTCCTTTTCCATTGCTTTTCTCAATATATAAGCCTTCAAACACCATTTGAAAACAAAAATATAAATCCTGTTTTCAGATTCACAACTTAATTTTGCCACCCGGATTTTATGTCAGATTACTTAGGCGGAAATATCAAACAACATTTTAATTATTTGCTTGAAAGTGGCAATGAAACTGCTGCCCGACAGTTTTTGGATCACCAGAATATAAGTGATGTAGCTGACCTTATTAATGAGTTTCCCGAACAAGAAGGTTATATTATCAGCCACATGAGCATTCACCGGGCAGCGAGTGTGTTTAAGATTCTTGACCTTTCTGCTCAGAAACATATAATCCGCGAATTACCACCTTTCAAAACAGCGGAACTATTGAACGTTCTTTCGCCAGATGACCGCACTGATTTTTTGGAAGAGCTGCCGAGTAATGCTGTACGTGAATTGATCAAATTGCTTGATCCCGAAGAAAGAAAAACTACGCTTTCATTATTAGGTTACCCTGAAGACAGTATCGGAAGGTTGATGACACCGGATTATGTTTATGTGTATCCGCAAAATACAGTTGAGGAAGTATTTGCCACTATTCGAAAACATGGTAAAGACAGTGAAACCATTAACGTTATTTATGTAATAAATGAAAAAGGTGAATTGCTGGATGATATCCGCATCAGGGATTTTATTTTGAGTCAGCCCAATAAAAAAGTTGCTGACCTGATGGATAACAGGGTAACATCTTTGAATGCATACGATGACCAGGAAAAAGCCAGTGAGGTCTTTAAAAAAGAAAATCGTGTGGCAA